>JAABSZ010000153.1:0-9475 GCA_011390135.1 Desulfobacteraceae bacterium
GTATCAGCATGACGTGGATCAGACCGCACTGAAGAAATCTTTAGATGATGTGGTGATCAGTTGCGTAAATGCGGTGGGGGTGGATGTGAACCGGGCCAGCGCGCAGCTTCTCTCCTATGTGTCGGGTCTCGGACCCTCCCTTGCCAGAAATATCGCGGCCTATCGGGATGAGAACGGCCCCCTTTCCAGCCGGAAGGAGCTGAAGAAGGTGAAAAGATTGGGCCCCAAGGCATTTGAGCAGTCGGCCGGTTTTCTGCGGATACCGGACGGGAAAAACCCCTTGGATGGCAGCGCGGTTCATCCGGAAAGCTACCCGATCATCGAAAAGATGGCCAAAAACCTCGACTGCACGGTCTCGGACCTGATCGCCTCTGGAGAGCTGCGGAAGAAGATCGTTCTGGATCAATATGTAACGGACAAGGTGGGCATTCCGACCCTGAAGGACATCCTGGCCGAGCTGGACAAGCCTGGCCGGGACCCCCGGCAGGGTTTTGAAGCCTTCTCCTTTGCCGATGGGGTGGAGAGCCTTTCGGACCTGGAACCGGGGATGCGCCTGCCCGGAATCGTGACCAACGTCACCGCGTTCGGCGCGTTCGTGGATATCGGGGTGCATCAGGATGGGCTGGTTCATGTCAGCGAACTGGCCGATCACTTTGTGAAGGACCCGGCCGACGTGGTGAAGGTGCAGCAGAAAGTGACCGTGACGGTGCTGGACGTGGACATGGATCGAAAGCGAATATCCCTCTCCATGAAATCCGCGCCGGAAATGACCGTAAAAGCCGCAGGCCGTGAGGAGAACCCCCGCGGAAAGGCCGGGCCCAAAGCCTCAAAGGGAAAACCGCCGGGAAACCGAAAGCCGAAGCCGGGCCAAAAGGAGAAGGGGAAGAGGGAAGAGAAGCCCTTCAACAACCCCTTTGCCGACATCTTCGGAAAAAAGGGGGCATAAGAGCATGCGAGCCGTTGTCCAGCGGGTTCACGAGAGCGAAGTCCGGATAGACGGAGAATCGGTGGGAAAGATCGGCCCCGGGCTGATGGTTCTTTTAGGCGTCGGAACCGGAGACACCGAAAAGGATGCCGATTTCCTGGCCGGGAAAATCATCAACCTTCGGATTTTCGAAGATGAAAACGGGAAGATGAACCGTTCGCTGCTGGATGTCGGCGCAGAGATGCTGGTGGTCTCTCAGTTCACCCTCTATGGGGACTGCCGCAAAGGCCGCAGGCCATCCTTTATTCATGCGGCCCCCCCTGACAGGGCCGACGCTCTGTACCAGTATTTCGTTCAGGAGACGAAAAAGAAGGGGGTCCATGTTGAAACCGGCCGATTCGGCGCGATGATGGATGTCTCATTGATCAATAACGGCCCCGTAACCCTGATTATAGATAGCCCGGGAACCGCCCCGGGCGCATGAGGACCCCGCCGTGAAAACCACCACTAAGGGACGAAAAGTGGACAGAATGGACGGAGTGGACAGAGTGGAGGTAGACCCCCACGATCTTTGCCGGGATCTTCATTCCCAGAATTCACCCCGGTCATTTAGATCCTTTGGCTTCCCAGGATCCACTTCGTCTACTCCGTCCACTTTGTCCTCTCAGTCTTTTAGGTCCTTTGTCGTTTTTTTCCTGCTGGTTCTGCTGTTTTCCGCCGGCCAAACCGCTGCCGCTGATTTCTCCAAGGTAAAGCGCCTCCTGGGAAACCAGGACAGCGCAATCATAGTCTCCCCCCAAGGAAAGATCCTCTTTTCCCACCATCCCGATGTAAAGCGGGTTCCTGCTTCAACCTTGAAGGTGCTCACCTCCCTGGTGGGCCTCCACCACCTGGGCCCCGACTACCGCTTCCCCACAGAATTCTATCTCGATTCTGAAAAGAACCTGATCATCAAAGGCTACGGAGACCCGCTCCTCATCTCCGAGGTGATCCCGTCGATTGCAAAGCTTCTCTCTTCAAAAATCACGGGATACCGGGACCTGATCCTCGACAACACCTATTTCAAACCGATCGAAATCCCCGGCGTCACCACAACATTGAACCCCTATGACGCGCCCAACGGCTCCCTCTGCGTCAACTTCAACACCGTCAACTTTATTCGAAAGGGCCAAACCTGCGTCAGCGCAGAGCCCCAGACCCCGATGCTGCCTTACGCCCAGGAAAAGATCGACCGAACCCGAGCGGCCCGCGGAAGGGTCATCTTCTCCCAGGAAAACGAGGAGATCACCCTGTATGCAGGCCATCTCTTCACCTATTTCTTACAAGAGGCCGGAATCCATTCCTCCGGCAACATCATCCGCATCGGAAAGGCAGATCCGGAAAAGGACCGCCTGATCCTCCGTTTCAATTCCCCGTTTGTCATGACCGAAGTCATCCAGCGGCTGCTTCAGTACTCCAACAACTTCATCGCCAACCAGGTATTGGCCGCGGCCGGCGCCAAAGCCTACGGCCCCCCGGCCAACATGGAAAAAGGCGTCCGCGCGGCAATGAAATATGCAGTTGAAGAATTAAAAATCAAAGGAGTGGAACTGGCCGAAGGCTCCGGCATCTCCAGGGAAAACCGGATATCGCCGAAGATGATGATCAAAGTTTTGGAAGAATTTGCCCCATACCGGGAACTGATGCAGCAGAACGGATCGAAGATATACAAGACCGGCAGCCTCTACGGTGTCAGCTCCCGGGCCGGATATCTCCGGGGCCCCGATGAAACCCTCTACCCGTTTGTGGTCTTCATCAATACAAAGGGAAGATCAGCGGAAACCGTGATGGATCGAATGGCGCAGGCCATCCTGAAATCCCCCTGAAACTGATCTCAGGAGGATTTCAGAAAAGCGGCAAAAGGCGGGAAGTCAAAAATCCGTCAGGACACAAACGGCCCGCTGGTAATATAGGCATAAGCGCTGTGATTATGAATCGACTCGAAGTTCTCCGCGCTCACCTCGAACCAGGTGATATTATCATCGGCCATCATCCGCGCCGCGATATCCCGAACAATATCCTCCACGAACTTCGGATTTTCAAACCCTTTCTCGGTCACGCACTTCTCGTCCACCCGCTTTAGAATCGAATAGACCTCGCAGGAGGCCGCCTCCTCCACCAGCTCTATCACATCCTCCATCCAGATGAAACGCTTGAAGCGGATGCCGAGGCGCACCTCCCCCCGCTGGTTGTGCGCGCCGCCGTTGCTGATCTCCTTTGAGCAGGGGCAGACCGAGGAGATGGGAACCACCACCTGGGAGATCAAGTCCACCTTTCCGTCCGGATCACTGGTCCCGATGATGCTGCAGGTATAGTCCATCAGCCCCGGGGCCGCGCTCACCGGGGCCCGCTTCTCGATGAAATAGGGAAATGTAACCTCGATATGCGCGGACTCCGCGTCCAGATACTCCTTCATCTGTTTGAGGATTTCCGCGAACTTCTTCAGGGAGACCTCCTGGCGGAAGAGGTTGAGCATCTCCACGAAGCGGCTCATGTGGGTCCCCTTATACTTGTCCGGGAGCGCCACATACATGTTGATATTGGCCACCGTGTGCTGGTAACGGTTTTTCCGGTCAAGCACCGTAATGGGATACCGCAGATTCTTGATGCCGACCTTGTCGATGGGAATGTTGCGGTAGTCCGGCTGGTTCTGGACATCGATCATAATAGATATTCCGGTTTCGCGTGGCTTAAGGCCCGGAAGATGTTTCCCCGGATCTTTCGGTTGGTTCTGTAGAGAGAATCGAGCATGGACTTGATCTCACTGCGCTTGGATGTCCCGGAACTGGGGCAGGGATTTTTCAGCTCCGGAAAGCCGTTGGCCTTTGCAAAACGGCGGATCAGATCCTCGCCCGTAAAGGCCAGGGGCCGGATCATGATGAACCGGCCCCCGAAAAAGGATTGGGAGGGGATCATGGTGCTGATCTCCCCCGCGTAGAAGACATTGATGAAGAAGGTTTCAATGATGTCGTCCTTGTGGTGGCCCAGCGCGACCTTGTTGCACCCGAGTTGGTCCGCGATCTCGAAGATCCGCTTCCGGCGCAGCCGCGCGCATAAAAAACAGGGATTCTCCCGGTTCTCGTCGCTGTGGGCATAGGGGCCGTAATCGGTCTTCTCCGCACGGACATCCACCCCCAGTCCCTCCCCGAACTCCTTCAATTCTTCGGAAAAGCCCCCTTCAAACCCCGGATCGATATGGATCGGAAAGAGTTCATACTTCACCGGGACCCGTTTCCTCCGCTCGTTGAGTATCCAGAGAAGGGTAAGACTGTCCTTGCCGCCGGAAAGGCCCACCGCGATCCGGTCCCCGTCTTCGATCATATCATACCGGTGCAGGGCCTTTCCGACGCTTCGGTTCAGGGATTTGAAAAGGGAGGACCCCCCGGGCCGCGCCATCTACTCCGCGGCTTCCCCGGAGGGCGGCTCATATCCGACGAGCTTCACCTTACCGGCCGCGATCTCCCGCAGCGCCACCACCACATCCTCGTTCTTGGGAGAGCTGACCAGATATTCCGAGCCCTCCCGGATCTGCCGCACCCGCTTGGCCACCATATGGACCAGCAGAAAGCGGTTCGGCACTTTTGTCAAACAATCCTCGACAGTTACTCTAGCCACTCTTCACTCCTTTTACAGGATATCAACAAGCTCATAGCAGCGCCGGCCCCCGGGGGCCTCCAGCACCACCTCATCGCCGGCCCGTTTGCCGATGATGGCCCTGCCCAGGGGCGAGGAGATGGAGATCTTGCCTTTTTCGATGCTCGACTCCTCGGGCCCCACCAGCATATACTCCACATCCTCTCCGGTGTCCAGATTCTCCAGCACCACCCGGCAGCCGAAGACGGCCTTGTCCTTGGGCAGATTGTCGGGGTTGATGATCTCGGCACATCCGAGCTTGTACTCCAGATCGCCGATCCGGCCCTCCAGAAAGCCCTGGCGCTCCTTGGCCGCATCGAATTCGGCATTCTCCGACAGATCGCCCTGGGCCCTGGCCTCTTCGATGGCCTTGATGTTTTCGGGTCTCTCCACGCTCTTCAGGTGATCCAGCTCTTTTCTCAGCGCGTCATAGCCCCCCTGGGTCATGGGTATACGTTCCATAGATCTTTTTTTAACCTCTTTCTCTTTTACAGATACTCTTTTGCAAGCACTTCTGCAATCTGAACCGCGTTGGTCGCGGCCCCCTTTCGGATATTGTCGGCCACCACCCACATGTCGATGCCGTTTTCAATGGAGATGTCTTTCCGAATCCGGCCCACCAATGTGGCATCCTGACCCGCCGCGTCAATGGCCATGGGATAGACGTCGTTGGCCGGGTCATCCACCACCTTCACCCCGGGAGCGACCGAAAGCAGCTCCCGAACCCGCTCCGCGCTGATCGGCTTTAGGGTCTCGACATTGACGGCCTCGGAATGGCTGTAGAAGACCGGAACCCGGACCGTGGTCGCGGTCACGGCGATGGAATCATCTTCAAATATCTTCCGGGTCTCGTTGACCATCTTCATCTCTTCTTTGGTGTACCCGTTCTTTTCGAACTTGTCGATATGGGGCAGCGCGTTGAACGCGATCCGGTGCGGGTAAACCTTTTTATCGAAGGGGAGAAAATTGATCATCGATCGGGTCTGGTCGAACAGCTCGTCGATGGCCTTTTTTCCGGTTCCTGAAACCGCCTGATATGTTGCCACCACGATCCGCCGGATGCCGGCCTCACGATATATGGGGTTCAAGGCGACCACCATCTGGATGGTGGAGCAGTTCGGGTTGGCGATGATCCCTTTTTTCGTATATCCCGCGATCGCGTGGGGGTTGACCTCGGGAACCACCAGCGGGATATCCTGGTCCATCCGCCACTGGCTGGAGTTGTCCACCACCACAGCGCCGGATTTGGCTGCAATGGGCGCGAACTCCTTGCTGGTGCTGCCGCCGGCCGAGAAGATCGCGATCTCCACGCCCTCAAAAGACTTCTCGGTCAGCTCCTCCACCGGGACCAGATCCCCCCTGAAGCGCAGCTCTCTGCCGGCCGAACGGGCCGAGGCCAGGAACTTGATCGATTTGATGGGAAAGTTCCGCTCTCCAAGGCAGGTGATCATCTGATTGCCCACCGCGCCGGTCGCGCCCACGACTGCAACATTGAATTTTCTGTCAGACATGGCATTCTCCTATTTTTACCGGCTCTTCTCGCCGGCTTTTCCGCTATCCAAAATCCTTAACGCCCGGATCTTACGCCCGGTCAGTATCCCGGTTTGTAAACCCGATTAAGTATTCTCGGGTTCGTATTCCCGGTTAATATACTCGGGTTCGCTTTCCATATGAAAAAAACTTCTGCAGAGCGAACCATCGGACGCCATGCAGAAGTTTTCAAATGAAACGGATCGGTTACGGGCGTTTATTTTTTATGAACAGCCTAGTAATGCTTTTCGATATATTCCGCGATGAGATCACCCACCTCGCTCGTGGTAAAGCCCATCTTCCCCGCGCCCACATCCTGAAGATCCTCCCGGAGCACCTTCATCACCCCCCCCTCGACCATCGAGGCCCCTCTCTCCTCTCCCAGGGTATCCAGCATGAGCTGGGCCGCTGAGACGGCCGCAACCGGGTTGATGATCCCCTTGCCCGTATACTTGGGCGCAGATCCGCCGATCGGCTCGAACATGGAGACGCCCTCGGGATTGATGTTGGCCCCGGCCGCGATCCCCATGCCGCCCTGGATCATCGCGGCCAGATCGGTGATGATGTCGCCGAACATGTTGTCGGTGACGATCACGTCGAACCACTCAGGGTTTTTGACCATCCACATGCAGATCGCATCCACATGCGCGTAGTCGGTCTCGATGTCGGGGTATTCTTTGGCCACCTCATTGAATGTCCGATCCCAGAGATCGAAGGCGTAGGTGAGGACATTGGTCTTGCCGCAGAGGGTCAGCTTCTTTCTCCGGTTCCGCTTTCTGCAGTATTCGAACGCGAACCGGATGCACCGCTCCACCCCTTTTCTCGTGTTGATCGACTCCTGGACCGCGACCTCGTCCGGGGTTCCGAACTTCAATATTCCCCCGGCCCCGGCATAGAGCCCCTCGGTGTTCTCCCGAACCACGGCAAAGTCGATATCCTCGGGACCCTTATCCTTCACCGGCGTGTCCACCCCTTCATACAGGCGAACCGGCCGCAGGTTGACGTACTGGTCATAGTGGAACCGCATCTTCAGCAGAATCCCCTTTTCCAGAATCCCGGGCTTGACGTCCGGATGGCCGATCGCGCCGAGATAGATCGCGTCGGCCTTTCCCATTGCGTTCAGGGTCTCGTCGGTCAGGATCTCACCGGTTTTTTTATAATGTTCGCCGCCGATTGCATATTCGGTGTAGTTGAGGGTGAAGCCGCACTTGTCCGCGACCCGGTTGAGGATTTTAATGCCTTCCGCGACCACCTCAGGTCCGGTCCCGTCACCGGGAACCACTGCGATATCATATTGCTTTGCCATATTCCGTTCCTAAATTAGAAAGCCGTCTTTATTTGAAAACCGTCTTTAATTGAAATAGCCGATGATGGATGTGCCGGCCTTCACCCGGTCCCCTACCTTGACCGCGGGGGTGGCATTGACCGGCAGGTAGATGTCGAGCCGGGAGCCGAAGCAGATCATGCCGAACCGGTCCCCCCTGGTGATCGGATCCCCGGGCTTCAAGGAGCTGATGATCCGCCGGGCCACAAGCCCTGCCACCTGGACGAAGGCGTACTCGTTACCGTCCGGGGTCTGGGCAACGACCGCGTTGTGCTCGTTCTCTTTGGATGCCTTGTCGAGGCCGGCATTGATGAACTTCCCCGGGTAATATGCGACCCGCTTGACCACCCCCTCATGGGGAATCCGGTTGACATGGACGTTGAAGACGTTCATGAAGATCCCGATCTTCAAGGCATCCCGGCCCAGATAGTCGTTGTCCGTAACGATTTCGGCCTGAACCACCCGGCCGTCGGCCGGAGATACAACCACCCGATCCTCGGTGGGAACCACCCGTTCCGGGTCCCGAAAAAACGCGCAGATGAAAAAGGTGATGGCCAGAGCGATCAGGGCCAGCGCGGTCAGCTCCAGCAGGGAGAAGATCAGGGTGACGAATGCCGCGGCAAAGATGACCTGATATCCGTTTTTGGCGATAGGGACAGCGCTCTCGCTGGGGGGCCGGGGCCATTCGTATTTTTCGGTCATCTCACTCCTTTTTCTCTGCTTCTTCAAATTTTTTTTCTTTAAATCGATAACTCCGTTGCGTTGGCCGCTAAAGATATCAAGGAGATGTGCGATTGTCAATGAAAACAAAAAAGCCGGCCGGCCGTCAACCAATACAGCCAAACAATCTTCCTTCATTTTCTGCAGAAGAATCAAAAAAAAGATTGATACCTCCCCCGCAAAGGGATAAGATTTTTCTGCTGCAGGAATTTACCCGCTCTTTCCACGTTAAGGAGACGTTCGTCCAAAGGGTTTCAAGGGAGGTAAAACAATGACACAGAAACAGATGCTCGGCCTCATCGACGAGCATTCCAAAAGGCTGGAGAGCCTTCGGGAGGCCCGCCAGTCCCTTTCAGGAGATATCTACAAGGAGCTTGACAAGGCCGAGGCGATGTACGACAACATCGCGCAGGTGACCCAGGCTGACCTGGAAAAGGAACTCTCCTCGCTGGACAAGGGGCTCAACCAGTACGGCAGCTACCGCCAGACCATCTCCGAGCTGGCCGAGGGCCTCACCGACAACCTGACCGAATATGTGAAGTTTGCGGCCGAGGGCCAGAACTACCAGGGTTTTGAAAAGGTGATGGCCTTTCTCCCCTTCACCCGGAAGATGGCAAACCGGAAACGGCTGGAGCGGCTTAGGAACCAGAGCCCCAGAGAGAATCTCCAGCTCATCCTCAACTATGGAGAGCAGCTCTTCAAGGAGATCTGCGAGGTCCGGGAGGGCGCGATCGGGACATTTTCCAAGCTCCAGGCCAACGGCGATGTGATCACCACAAAAATTGCGGAGTACGAGCCCAAAGAGGCGGCATTGAAGGAGAAGAAGGACGCGATGGAGGCGGCCTACGCGGAAAAGGAGGCGGTCTATAAATCGGCCTCCGCACAGGAGCAGGCCGTGCTGGGCGAAGAACTCAACGCGATGAACAAGGAGCTGACCGACATCCGCAACGAGTACGATCAGGTCTTCACCATCTACAGCCAGGCACAGCAGGCATTGGAGGCCAACCGGCAGTCCAGAGACGCTTTTGAAAAGATGGTGCGGGATCTGGGCCGGCAGGCCACCATGGTAAAAGAGAAGATCGACAACGTCACCGAGATCTACCTGGCCGCGCCCGAGGCCGTGAAGATCATGATGACCACCAAGGGGATGGAATCTTTAGACAAGGCCGTGAACGTGGCAACAGATCAGTCGGTGGACATCATCACCCAGGCCGCGGCCTCGGTGAGCGATGCCACCCTTGCCCGGGAGGAGATCCAGCTCATCGACGAGAAGGTGATGAAGGGGTATATGGACCGGATGGAGG
>JAABSZ010000154.1:0-9466 GCA_011390135.1 Desulfobacteraceae bacterium
AAAGACGCGGCCGCATTGTACCGGACCGTGGGCTGGGGATCATCCAGCAGCCGCAGCAGCACCGGAAGCGTCGCATCGGAACCTCTTCCCCCAAGGGCCTTGGCCAGCCAGTATCGAACCAGCATAACCGGGCTCTTCTCCAGACGGACATGTGCGGGGAAATCAGCCAGATCCAGCCGCTTTGCCGCAACCGCTTTCAAGGCATCGACATGAGCTTCCGTCTCCTCGGACAGGAGCGCCTGCTGAATCGCCTCTTTATCCATAACCGGCCTATCCAATCCTTTCAGGGCAAAGATGAGCCCAGCGCCGGCCAAAAGGCAGAAGAGAGCTGCGGCCATTTCCCTTTTGGCCCCCTGCAAGAAGAATAGGAAAAGGAGATGCGCGGGGATGTAGAGGAGAAGATAGAAAAAGAGCCCGGTGACCGCGATGAGGGAGAGAAAGGTGAAACTTCTGAAAAATTGGTGCCGATCGGTTCCCGCCAGCATCTTTTTCAGGCTCTTTTTGGGATTCTCCCAGAAATCTGTTAGGGGAATCCGTTGTTCAGTGCCCTCCCTTGTTTTTGCCACCAGATCCTTGTCGGAGATATCCAGGGTCAGATCCACCAGACGCCAGTTCTGAAGCGGCAGGTAATCATATCGGGCCAGAACCTTCTCCAGCCGATCCTTCAGGGTTTTGTCCAGGATTTGGTCCGGGGTATGGTCAGCAAGGGTCAGGCGAACGGTTCGGATCATCCGCTGTTCCGGAGACTTGAAGACCTCGGCCGGATAGAGGGTATAACGGTAGTAGAAATTGGTGATCCCGATGCCGGCCCGGTTGGAGAGCATGATCTCATCCCGGAACCGGGAATAGGTTTTGGCCTCGATCTGGGTGTAGAAGATAATCCCCAGCAGAACCAGACAGACCGGATGCACGAGAAAGCCCCACCGATTTCCCTCCTCCTCTTGGGCCTGGGGCCGGTGAAGTGCGCTCAATCCAAAGACGACAGTCGGAACCATGAGAAAGTAAAGGGTGGTCATGGGGGAGAATCCATCCAGATTGACGGACACGATCAGCCAGAGCAGCAGCAGCGCCAGCGCGGCCATAAATATCCCCTGCCCGGTTCCCTTCAGGCGGCCTGCGATCCTTCCGCAGAAGAACGCGGCAAGGGTCAGAAAAAGGCCGACCGTCAGGGTGAAGAAAAGCCCCCCGAAAAAGGCCGGTCCAAAACCATTCAGCCCCGCTATCACCTTTTCGTTGGGAACCGTCAGATACCCGGCCGCGTTCAAGGCCATCCCGGTCTGAAGCACCCGGATATTCGACAGATAGACCTGTGCGGTGGCAATGATCTGGGCGATCAGCAGCCCGGCCATAATCGGAAGAACTGCGGCCTTTATTCTTTCAAATTCTTCTTTGCGTATTGGCATTCTTTCCTCAAGGGACAGATTTCACATTTTGGTTTTCGGGCATTGCAGATCTCTCTGCCGAGCCGGATTATGTTTAGATGCAGGGAAAAGGAGCGATTCTCCGGAACCAGATCCGACATGATCCGAAAGGTCTTCTCGGCCGGGGATTTTTCCGAAACGAATCCGACGCGGCCCGAGACCCGGTTGACATGGGTATCGACCGGGAAGAGATCCGCGCCGCAGGAGAAGGCCAGCACCACGCTGATGGTCTTCACTCCGATCCCCTTGTGCCGGGTGAAGATCTCGATCACCTCCAAAGGCGGCATCTCGCAGATCTTATCGATGTTGTAATCCCCATATTCCGACTCTATCCAGCGGAGGATATTGCCGATCCGCTCGCTCTTCTGCTGCGCCAGTCCGCCCATGCGGACAGCATCGGCCACATCGGCCTGATCTGCTTTGGCCACTGAGGCCCAGTCAACGGTCCCATCTTTTCCGGGAAACCGCTTTTTCAGGGATTCAAAAGCCCGGAAGGAGTTGAGATCGCTGGTGTTCTGGGAGAGAATCGTCAGCACCAGGCTCTCCATGGGATCTTCATGCGCGGTCTTTCTGCCGGGGGTTCCGTAGAAATCCTCCAGGAGCGCATCGATTTTTACGATTTTCTTTTTGGGATTCTTCATTTGAAACCCGATAAACCCGATTCCTGCATTCTTCCCTTTTCCGCTTTTAACCAAAACCGTTGAACGATTCGATTCAACCGACAGGGTTTTATCATATTTTTGAGGCAAATAGAAGCTTTATCCGGATCGCTCAAACCGGCCGCAGCCCCACCAGCGTCGGAAAACGCCCTGAAACATAGCCCTCTTTATAGCATGAAAAGAACAGATCATTGCGGCATCCCGTGCAGACCCCGCTCTCCAGAATCTGCCCCTCCGGAATCCCCGCTGTGACGAGCTGATGTTTCAAAGCGGACACCAGATCAATGGCGGTCTCTCCATCTTTGACATCCTTTAAAAAGGGTTTCCAGAAGGGATCATTTTTCTGCACCGGATCTTTGAAAAGATAACAGCAGGGATAGATGGCCGGGCCCAAACCGACCCAGAGGGAAGAAGGAGAAACAGCATACTTTTTTTCCAATTCCTGCACCACCTCGGCAGCAAAACTATTCACCAGATTGCGCCAGCCGAGATGGACAACGCCTCCAAAGCTCATGGATATGTCCGTGAAGATGGCCGGTATGCAATCTGCGGTGCTGACGAGGAAAAAGGTATCGGGGGTCTCGGTAAAGGCTGCATCGGTCTCGATCAGTACATCGAGACGGCGGGCCTGCCAATCTTTTTGGGAGACAAACGCGATCTTCGAGCCGTGGCAGGGGTTGAGAATCCGGACCGGCAGGTCTGCAAGACCGGTTTCTGCAAAGAGCAACTGACGATTCTCCGCGGCCTTCGGATCTTGGGTGCGAAAGGCGGTATTCAGGCTCTCATAAGGCGCGCCACTGTGTCCGCCGGTTCGCCGGAAAAACCGGTGCCAAACCGGCAGCCCCGGTATGGTTAAACTTGCCAGCGCCATTGGGATCGGAGGGTCAGGTTTTCTCAGGATTCTCTTCCTGCAGAGATCGCAGCTCTTCCCGGTCATCAAACGGCAATTTCCTGTCGCCGATGATCTGGTACGGCTCATGTCCTTTGCCGGCCACCAGGATCAGATCGCCGGGCATGCTCATCTCAAAAGCCCGCCGGATCGCCCGGCGCCTGTCCGGCTCCACAATGGCTGCATTGCCGGTCATGCCGGTCAGGATATGATCGATGATCGCGATGGGATCTTCCCGCCGCGGATTGTCCGATGTGACGATGCAAAGATCCGAAAGCTCCTGCGCTGCGGCGCCCATGAGAGGCCGTTTCCCCCGGTCTCTATCGCCGCCGCAGCCGAAAACCGTGAGGATGCGTCCCGGGTTGAGGCTTTTCAGGGTTTCAAGGACTTTTTGGAGGGAATCGGGGGTATGGGCATAATCGACGATCCCGACGCGGCCCTCGGGCAGGGGGATCGATTCCATCCGCCCCGGCACTTCGTGCAGCACATGGCAGGTCTTTGCAAGGACTTCGGGATCGATGCCGAGAGAGATGCAGCCCCCCATTGCGGCAAGTGTGTTGTAAAGATTGAAACGGCCCACCAGCGCGGTCTCCATCTCCAAAGAACTGCCTTCGTAAATGGCCCGGAAGCGGGTTCGGGTCAGCGACAGTTCGACCCGGTCCGCATGCAGGCGCTGCTTCGGCGACAGACCATAGTCAATGACCCGGCAAGGCGTCTTTTCTGCGATGCGAAGGCCCGCCTCATCATCGGTATTGATGACCGCCACAGCCTCCGTTTTCAATTCGGCAAAGAGACGGGTCTTGGCCGCTTCGTAATCGGCCATGGTTTCATGGAAATCGAGATGATCCCGGCTCAGATTCGTAAATACGGCCGCGTCGATATCGAGCCCGAAACTTCTGTCCAGTTTCATTGCATGGGAGGAGATCTCCAGGGCCAGGGCCGATGCGCCGAGATCCTTCAATTTTGCAATCGTGGCAAAGAGTTCGGGCGACAGCGGAGTGGTGTAAACCGTCTCGGCAACCCATCGATCCTCCATGAACAGCCCCAGAGTCCCGTAGGCCCCTGCCCGGACCCCGCAGGCCGTCAGCCATTGGCTGATCAGGTGCGCGGTGGTTGTCTTTCCGTTGGTTCCGGTGATGCCTGCGATCCGAATCTGTTCATCGGGGGCATTGTAGAAGAATTTGGCAGCACGCGCCATGGCCTGACGGGCGTCTTCCACCATGAGCAGGGGCGCGTTCAATCCTTCCAGCGGAGTATTGGATACCACCGCTGCGGCCCCTTCCGGGGACCACTCGCGCAGCAGATCCTCTCCCTTCACCCAATGTCCATATTCGAGAAACTCGTCGATGAGAAAGTAGAGGTGATTCTTTTGGAAATCCTCGGGCCGGCAGGATATTCCGCTGACGGGGCCGTCCTGAAAACCGACCGTTTTACCGGGGTCAATGATGGGTAAAAATTCTGAAAGCTGCTTCATAATGCTTCGGATTCAATGGTAAGAAATTCAACAGCCCATGCCGTCGGCTTGATTTCCATTATTCGGCCCGCGTCATCTCTTTGAAGACCATCCACTGATCGGGCCGGGGGCTGAACTTGACCTTGCTCTCCTTGCGGATCGCGTAGAGATCCTCCTGGTAGTGCAGCGGAATCCAGACGACTTTCTCTTCCATCGCCACCTTGTTGAGGTGCTGCAGCGCCTTTTCCCGCTCTGCCGGATCGATGATCTTCGCGGTCTCTTCCAGAAGCTTGTCGATATCAGGATCACTGTAGGAGACGCCGTTCAGGCCGCCGTACCCCTTTTCCGGGTTCCGGGAATGGGCCAGCTTGAAGTAGGTTCTTCCCATGTCGAAAGTGGTGTCGAACCAGCCGATCAGGTAGAAGTCGAGGATGCCCTCATCCAACTCCTGAAGGAAGATCGACTTGGGCTTTACATCGACTTTGGCGATGATGTTGATCTTGGCCAGATACTTGGCCACGGCCTCCGCGATCCGGGCATCCTGGACGTACCGGTCGTCCGGCCCTGTCAGTTTGATGTCGAAGCCGTTGATGTACCCGGCCTCGGACATCAGGCGATTGGCCTCTTCCGGATTGAAGCTGTAGCGCTCGATCGCGGAATTGTAGCCGATGGTGCGCGGGTCCGGGATCTGTGCGGCCGGTCTGGCATGTCCCTGCATCACTTTGCTGATGATCTCGCGCTCGTTGATGGTCATGGCCATGGCCTTGCGCACCCGGATATCTGCAGCCGGGGTTCCGGGCCGGTTGTGGAGGGCCAGGAAGATGGACCGGCGCGAGGGCCGCTGGATCACATCGACCTTGGTATTGTTGAGTACCTTGTCGAAAAGCTCCACGGGAATCCCCTTGACCAGATCGGCCTGCCCCGAAATCAGAGCGGCAAACCGGGTGGAGGCTTCGTTAAGGGGTCTCACTTCCACTCTTTCGATGGCCGGGGCCCCTTCCCAGTAATCGGCATTGGCCTCCAGGATCATGTAGGAGCCCTTGGCCCACTCCACGAGCTTGTATGCGCCGGTTCCGATGGGCTTGAGCCCGATTTCGCCCGGGTCCCGGTTCTCGGTCGACTCCTTGTCCATGATGAATATCTGGTGCATGTTGTCGGCAAACCAGGGGATATGCTCTTCCGTTTTGATGATCACAGTGTAATCGTCCGGGGTCTCGATCGAGGCGATGCTCCTGCCGGTGTTGAGAAACTCGGAGACCTCGGGGTCCGCCAGCCGCTCAAAAGAGTATTTCACGTCGGCCGCGGTAAAGGGGTTGCCGTTGTGGAACTTGACGCCCTTTCGCAGATGAAAGATCCAGGTGAGGATGTCGGGATGGTCGTAGCTTTCGGCAAGGGCCGGAACAATCTCTCCTTCCTCCCCCACCCGCTGGAGCAGGCCGTCGAAGATGTTGGCCATCCTGGAGAGGTTGGCATCCGCGGAGCCGTGTGGGTTCATGGTTATGGCCGGGGTATCCACCCCCACCACGAGCCTCTTTTGGGCCATGACCGGGCCTGACGAGAGCAGCCCGGCAAGGGCCAGCAGTCCAAGTATGACAACGATTCGCTTCTTCATTCCTTCCTCCTTTTACCATCGATCGATTCGACCCGTTGCAGAAAAGCTTCCATTGTATGATAGACCTTTTCCAGGCTGTCGATGACCAGATGCTCCTCGGGGGTGTGCTGGCTCATCTCGCTTTCCGCCCCCCAGACCACGCCGTTTATCCCGTAGTCGGAGAGGAATCGGGCATCGCTGGCGCCGTGCTCCACGCCGGTGACGGTTTCAAGCCCTTGGGCCTTTGCGGTCTCCAGCAGCAGATCGAGATAAGGGGAGGGATCGCTGATAAAAAGCGGCTCCCGCTCTTCCACTTCGATCTCTCCGGAGATGACCTCCCGGATATCTGCGATCAACCGGTCGATATCATCGTTTTCCGTATATCGGATATCGAGCATGGCCTCTGCCCTGTCCGGAACCTGATTGACCGACTTTCCCCCCCGGATCGTTCCGAGGTTTAAAGTCCGGTGCCAGTGCTGCGGGGCCGACTGATCCGCGAAAAATGGCCGGATCTTTCCGTAGTCGGCCATGAGATTTTCGATGGCATTCTCGCCGAGCCAGGGCCTTGCCCCGTGCGCGGCCTTTCCCTCTGCGGTCAGCTTCAGCCGGAGAATTCCCTTCTCTTTGGTCACGATCTTGTCCGGATTTCCGCCGTCCAGCGCGATGGCAAAGTCGGCCTCGATCCCCTTCAGTGCCCTCTTTGCACCGTAGGAGCCGCCGATCTCCTCATCTCCGGTTATCAGTATCCCCAATGGGAGATCCGACAAAGAACGGCCCTCCTCCCGGAGACGATTTGCAAACCGGTCCATCAAGACCATCGAGAGCGCCGCGGCATACTTGTCGTCCACAGCACCCCGGCCATAGAGATTGCCCTCCTTTTCGATTGGTTCGAAGAGTTCGTGGGAACCATCCACCACATCGATGTGGCTCATCAGCAGCACCGGAACCCGATCCCTTTGGGGAAGGGAAATCACGGACGGGGTTCCGTAGTGATCGATCCTTTTGACGGGCAGGTCTCTTTTTTCAAGCCAGTCACAGATGAAATCCATGCACTGGTTGATCTCATGGGGGGCGATATGCATGCTTTTGAAACGGATGAGGTCTTTGAGCAGGGAAATGATCTCTTTCATAATCTCCTTTCACGAAAGCAGAAACTAAACAGCCTGAAATATCTTTAAGAGCATACAACCAATGGAACCGGAAGAAAAGTCTTTTTTCGGCAAAATCCCCATGCCATCCGGCATCTCCTTGGAAATGGGAAAAAATTGCCATATTCCGCAGTCTCGGGATATTGGTATTGAAAAGCGGTCTAAAATCATTTAATATCCCCAATATGTCGGATGATAGAATTCGGAACATTTCGTTCCTGCCGTCCGAAACCCAAGTAAACCCCGGCAGGCGTCAATCCGTTTGCGGATGTCCGAAGGAGGAGAAGCCATGAATGTCGAAAAATCAACCGAAGGAAAGATTCGATCCGCGGCCGTGATCACCATCCTTCTTGCGGGCCTCTATCTCACCAGCCTCTACAACTATCTCCTCTTTCATTCCCTTGCCGAGATCTTCAGCATAATCGTGGCCGTGGGCCTCTTCATGATCGCCTGGAACTCGAAAAAGTACATCGAAAACGACTACCTCATCTTCATCGCGGTGGCCTACCTCTTCATCGCGGGGCTCGATCTGCTACATACCCTCTCCTACAAGGGGATGGCCATCTTCACCGATTACGACTACTATGCAAACCAGATCTGGATCGCGGCCCGATACATGGAGAGTTTCACCCTGATGGCCGCGTTCTTCTTCCTGGTTCGGAAAAACCGTCTCGATATAAGAATCGAGTTCGGGATCTATTCGGCGCTCTTCGCGCTGGCCGTCCTTTCGATCTTCTACTGGAAGATCTTCCCGGTCTGCTTTATCGAGGGGGTCGGGCTCACCCCCTTCAAGAAGATCAGCGAGTACATCATCTGCCTCATTTTAGTGGCCGACATCGCGCTGCTCAACTACTACCGGGACCGGTTCGAGCCCAAGGTCTTTCACGACCTGGCCATCGCCATGGTCTGCACCATCATTTCGGAGCTGGCCTTCACCTTCTATATCAGCAACTACGGCTTCTCCAACCTCGTGGGCCACTATTTCAAGATATTCTCATTCTTTCTCATCTACCGGGCCATCATCGAGACCGGCTTCATCCGGCCCTACGACCTGATCTTCCGGGAGCTGGCAGCAAAAGAGAAGCACCTTGCCGAGGCCAAGGAGGCCGCAGACGTGGCCAACCGGGCCAAAAGCGAGTTTCTGGCCAACATGAGCCATGAACTGCGCACACCGCTGAACGGCATCCTCGGCTATACCCAGATCCTCAAAAGAGACAACACGATGCCGGATGCCCAGCGGATAGGGATCGAGGTGATCGAACGGAGCGGAAAACACCTGCTGGGGCTCATCAACGAAATCCTCGATCTCTCCAAGATCGAAGCCCGGAAGATGGAGATCCGGCCGTCCGATTTCCGGTTTTCCAGCTTTCTTACGGCCCTGGTGAAGATGGTCCAGGTAAAGGCCGTGGAGAAGGGGATCGGCTTTCGATGGGAGCTGGCTCCGGATCTGCCTGTTGCGGTCAGCGCGGATGAGAAGCGGCTGGGGCAGGTGCTGCTCAATCTGCTGAGCAATGCGGTAAAGTTCACGGATCAGGGGGAAGTGGTTCTTAAGGTCTTCAATGCGCAGAGCATCCCGGACCAGAACAGTCGGATCCGGGTCCGGTTCGAGGTGACAGATACGGGATGCGGCATCGAGTCATCGGATATCGAAACCATCTTCTCTCCCTTTACCCAGCTATTCTATCCTTCCAAATCATCAGTGGAAGGAACAGGGCTGGGGCTTTCCATCAGCAGGCGTCTGGTGAAGATGATGGAGGGAACCCTGTGGGCCCGAAGCACCCCGGGCAGGGGAAGCACCTTCTCCTTTGAGCTGCCCCTGGCACGGGGGACGGCCATTGAAGCCGAGGAAAAGATCTCCCAGGCCATCATCGTTGGATATGAGGGAAAGCCAAAGAAGATTCTTGTGGTGGATGACCGCTGGGAGAACCGGATCTTTCTGGTCAATCTCCTCTCCTCGGTCGGCTTCGAAACAGCAGAGGCCTCAACGGGCCGGGAGGCCCTGGACCTTGCCAATGAATGGCGGCCCGACCTGATCTTCATGGATATCGTCATGCCCGGGATGGACGGATTCGAGGTGACGCGAAAGATCCGGAATTCGCCCGATATCAAAGGCATTCGGATCATCGCTCTATCCGCGAGCCATATTCTGTCCCCGGATGACGTCATCTCCGAAAGCGGCCTGGATGACTATATTCCAAAACCGATCCAGCTCGATCATCTCTTCGAAATATTGAAAAAGCACCTGAATCTGAACTGGATCCATGATGATGACCAGGCTTCAAAAACCGAAGAGACCGAGGCCGAA
>JAABSZ010000155.1:0-9324 GCA_011390135.1 Desulfobacteraceae bacterium
AGCGCACTTTGGACAGAATTCACATGGCCTTTTTCTCCGGCCCCGGTTCCGATTCCCCGGATAACCGCATAGATCCGATCTCCGTCTCTTCGGGCATCGGAAAGCCTTTTGATCACCAGCGCAGCCGCGCCCTCCCCCGGAGGCGTCGCAAGACCCGATTTTTCCCCTTTCAAAGAAAGTGCCGCCTCACGGATGGCCAGACTTCGGATATCCCCGAAAAGATCCACCGCACCGATGAGAACCGCATCCATTTCTCCGGCCTGCAGCGCCCGCATCCCGATCTCCAGCGCCCGGATTCCCGAAGCCGTATCCTCGGAAACCCCGAAGCTCGGCCCCCCAAACCGAAACTCCCTTGCAATCCGGCTGGCCACAATCCCGCCCAGCGCACCAACGGTTCGGGTCGGCGTTAACGGCGGAAAACTACCCCCAACATCCCCCCCGGTCCCTTGGGTCGTTTTTGTCCCTTTTGTCCTTTTGGTCCTTTTGGACAATCCTGAAAAAAGGCTCTTTTCCCTGCACCAGCGCAGATGAAAGTTGGTCGCCTCATGGTCAAAATCAATTCCCGCGATCACGCCCATTCTCGGCCGCTCCTCCCGAAGGGGAAGGCCCGCATCCCGCATCGCGCCGGCCCCAACCTTCAGCAGAAGAAGCTGCTGCGGAAGGATCTCCGGGATCTCGTTCGGCGGAATCCGAAACTCTCCGGCACCGATATCCACCGCTTCCAGATAGGCCCCGAAATCGACACTGCCGGAAAAAAGAGCATTCGCTTCAGGGCCCAGGCCATGCCACCGATAGTCGGGCCGTTGCCGAAAAGCCGTCCCCCCATTGAAAATAGCCTCCTGAAAAGCCTTCAGCGATTCCAGGGTTCCCACAGCGATCTCCATTCCCACGATGGCCACCGGCTCCCCGGATTCCGCGGCAGCCTTCTTGGAAAGGGAATGAACGATCTTCCCCCGAACCTTCTCCTTATTCCGATCCGCGCCCTTATTCCGATCCGCCCCCGGCTTCAGATCCGCGCCCTGCTTCAGATCCGCGCCCGGATATTCCTCGAAAAGAAGGTGCGCATTTATCCCGCCGAATCCGAAAGCGCTGACCCCGGCCCTGCGAGGAGTATCGGCATCCCGCGGTTCCCACGGCTCCGGCTCGGTCTGCACCCGAAAGGGTCCACCGTTCAGGGGGCTGTCCGGCTTGGCCTCGGAAAAATTGAGCGACGGCGGCAGCACCTTCCTCCCCATCCCCAGCAGCACCTTGATCATCCCCGCAGCCCCGGCCCCGGTCAGCAGATGGCCCACCACAGATTTGATCGACCCGATCGAACATTGCCCCTCCTGCCAGCCCGATTCCCCCCAGAGGGCCCGCATGCTCTTCAACTCCACCGCATCCCCAACAGGGGTTCCCGCGCCGTGGCACTCGATGAGATCCAGATCCGTCGGATTCCATCCCGCGGCCCCATAAGCGGCTCTCATGGCCCGAAGTTGTCCCTCGGAATCCGGGGCCAACAAATTCCCACGAATATCGTTTGAAAGGCCGATCCCCTTAATCACCCCGTAAATCCGATCCCGGTCCCGCTCCGCATCCTCCAGCCGCTTCAGCACCAGGATTCCCGCGCCCTCTCCGACCACCAGGCCGTCCGCGTTCCGATCAAAGGGCGAGCATCGCCCCGAAGGCGAGAGTGCCCGCAACTGGCTGAAGCCGACCTGAGTGTAGAGGCAGTCGGGCCGGGAGACCCCGCCGGCAATCATCGCATCGACCCTTCCCGACATCAGCGCATCACAGGCCAGCTTGGCCGCATATATCGAAGAGGCGCAGGCCGCATCCAGCGTAAAGCCCCCGCCGCGGAAGCCGAAGACCTCCCCGATCAATGCCGCGGGCAGGGATGTCACCCTTGCGCCGATGCATTCTTCCGGGGAGATTCTGTTTCCAATGGATGGCAAGGCCCCCCCATTTCCCAGAATCGCCCGGGCCAGTGCGGAAGAAGCATCGGTCGGCAGCGCGATGGCCGCCAGTGCAACCCCGATCCGAAAACGGTCTTGGGGAAGGGAAACCCCTCCGGAAAGGGCCGACTTTACCGCATGTAGAAGAATCGGATAGAGCGGATCGAGACGGTCGAAAACGCGCGTTTCGATCCCCAGATCCGAAACCTCCCCGCGCACCCTTTCCAGAAGCTCATCGCTTATGAGACACATCCTCTGGGAATATGCCCGATCGACCGCGGGAACAGGGCGCACCATCTCCGAAAGGGGCGCAGCCCACCGGTTCTGCGGAACCTGTGCCGAGGCACTTCTCTTTTCGACGATATTCTCCCAGAACCGATCCAAATCCGCGGCTTGGGGAAAAACGCCGCCCATACCGACCACTGCTATGGACATCTTTTCTTTCATCACCTCTATTTTGAAAACACTCCCGATCTCGGGAGAACAGATTTCTCAGCGCATCATTAAAAATGGTTTTTATAACCGACAAAAGCGGCAAACGCAAGGGGCAAGCCGCAAAGAAGGCTTTTTTTTAGATGGGTATTGCCATAAAGAGCGGCTTTATTTATGATGAATCAATAAATTGGATCTCAATATCAATTGGATCTAAATATCAAAGGAATTGTTTTTCATGAACCCGGCCCATCTCCGCTTCCGAATGAACATTGCTATTCTGATCACCTTTCTGCTGAATTCGGCACTCTTTATCATCGTTCTGCTGCCCCTTGAGATGCAGCGGCGGGATGGTCAGCTCGAAAGGATCAAACATCATCTCGAAACGATCTATGAACAAAACCGGGAGGCGCTGGCCCATGCCATCTACAGCCAGTACAGGGAGTATATTCCCAAAACCGTAGAGAAAATGCGGATGGAGAATATCGTGGAGATCCGGGTCTATGACGGAAGCGGAAAGCTTCTCTATGCTGCAGGAGCAGTGGGGGAGGCGCGGAAGATGAATCGGCTGCCTTCAAAAACCGGCATCCTCTTCTCCGAAGATGAATACCGAAATCGTCCTATCCTTCTGCTCGATGCCCCCATCCTTCTTCCCCTCTCCAAGGAGCAGGTCGGTGCTTTGCGGATGGTCTATGATCTACAGGAACTGCACCAGGAGACAAATACCTTTCTGATGACCTTCTTTCTGCTGCTGGGAATGATGCTTCTGCTGACGCTCTTTCTGCTCAACCTCTTTTTCAACCGTTGTATCATTCGTCCGCTTCTGAACCTTCAGCACGCTATGCAGCCGTTTGAGAAAGAGGAACAACAGATCGAGGCCGTTGCAGATCTGGAGGAGAACCTCATCGATCAGCAGATTACCGAGGAACTGCTCGATGGGACAGGGATGATCATCGATATCGGAAACAATGAAACAGAAGGTCTCAAGGCCGAAGACCCATCAAATCCTTCCCCGGAAGAGCAAAGCAGGGTCCCAAAGGAGATGTTTGAAGAAAATGGTGAAGATCCGCTTCCGGGAATCGACAGTAAAGGTGTGCTCCGTCGTCTGCGGGGAAACCATTTACTTCTAAAAAAGCTTTTAAAGGAGTTCTGCCGGGATTATCAGACGACATCAGAAGAGGTGAGCCGCGCGGTTACATCCGGAAATCCCGATGCGGTTCTTTCGATCATCCATACAGTCAAAGGCATTGCCGGCAATCTTTCCGCAAACAGGCTCTACGAATCTTCCCTGGCATTGGAGCAGAAGATCCGGAGCGGGGGGTATCGGAAAGACCATCATCATCATCAGGAAGATGGGGAAACCGTGGAGCGGGATGAAGCATTGGCGGCATTTGAGGCGTCGATGCAGCAGGTTCTGGAAACGGCCTGCCAAGTGGATGCGGACGCGCCTGTAGTTGAAGAGAAAAAACCGATCGCATCGGCAGATTTTTCCGAATTGACCGCTCTGATCCGGAGAAACAGCCCCCGGGCCGAAGCCTGCTTCAACGGGCTCAAACCCCTGCTCAAACGCGCCGGCTTTGCATCAGAGGCGCAGCAGTTGGAGGCGGAGATCGGCCGGTTCGACTTCAAGGCTGCGCTCAAAACCCTTTTGTCTATCGAAGCAATTTTTGATGCGGATGGTCCCAACCATCCGGAAACTCATCATAAGCCCCATCCGGGGAATCGGTCCCGGTGATATCACTGTTTGCCCAATCTCCATCAGGCCAATCATCATCAGAAGAGATCGCCTTCCCGCCTTTTTCCCGGCGCCTCTGCTCTCTCAACACATCTCCCTTCCGGCTGATCATGGCCGAAAGATCCAGGACAAAATGCTCCATCCGGCGTGCCTGATCCGACATCTCGGCTGCGGCTGCGGCCGACTCCTGGGCATTGGCCGCGACCTGCTGGGTCGATTTGTCGATCTCGAACGCGGCCTGGGTGATCTGCTCGATCCCCTTGGCCTGCTCTTTGCTCGCCTCGGTGATCGCGGTGGTCTTCTCGCCCATCACCGTGGCCGATTCAATGATATCGGTAAAATCCCGGCTCACCTCCTTGATGGAGGCCGCGGCCAGGCTCACCCGATCCAGGGTGCTTTCCAGAAGCTCCTGGGTATTTGATGCGGCCTCGGTTGTCTCCTGGGCAAGCTTTTTCACCTCTTCCGCGACCACGGAAAAGCCGGCCCCGGCATTTCCGGCCCGGGCCGCCTCGATGGCCGCATTCAATGCCAGCAGATGGGTCTGAAACGCGATCGATTCAATGGTCTCGATGATGCCGCCGATCTGATCGCTCTCCGCTTCGATCCGGCTCATGTTCTGGGTCAGTTCCATAAGGGATTTCAATGATCTGCCCGATTTTTCAATATTTTCCACCATCAGGGTCTCGGCCCCCCGGGTCATGGCCGAGGTCTCCTGGCTCATGGCCGCCATCTCCTCGAGAGAAGCCGAGGACTCCTCCACAGCCGCGGCCTGTCGGCTGGCGCTGTCGGCCATGGATTGGCTCCCATTGGAGATCTGCATCGAGGCCACCGCGATCTGCTGGGAGATCTCCGTCAGCCCTTTGATGACCTTTGTGATGGGCTTGATAATCGTGCTGCGGGTGGTGAGATAGGCAATGATGATCATCACCAGCAGCACAAGAAGGGTGATGCCGATGATCCGCACCAGAACATCGTAGATGCGGTCCTGAATCCGTTCCTTGATAGAATCGATCCGTGCATCCACGGCCTGGATGGACGCGGCGATCTGGGCCTCGATCTGGGCCTCCCGCTGCTTTAACACCGCTTCGATATCATCGATATAGACGCCGGTTCCGATGACCCAGTCCCAGGGCGCAAACCGTTTGACAAAGGAGAGCTTGGGCTGGGGATCATCCCCTTCATACCGGGGCCAATAATACTCGACGAAACCTTCCTCTTTGCCCTGAACGGCCTCGATAAATTCCATGAAGAGCCGTTTGCCGTTGGAATCTTTAAACTGGCTCACATCCATGCCCTTCAGCTCCGACTGATAGGGGTGCATTACCATTCGGGGATGCATGTCATTGATCCAGAAGTAATCCTTGTTTTCCGGGCCATACCGGAGAGAGCCGATCATTTCGGCCGCATCCGCCTTCAACTGCTCCTCTGCGATCTCCAGGTAGACCCCGGACCCCACAATCCAGTCCCAAGGGGCAAACCGTTTGACAAAGGAGAGTTTTGGCTGGGGTTTCTCCGCGCCGTATTTGGGCCAGTAATAGTCGACAAAGCCCTCGCCGCCCTCCTCTTTCACCGCTTTTACAAATTCCACGAAAAGCCGTTTGCCGGTGGGGTCCTGAAAATCGCCCACATCGGTTCCGTTCAGCTCCGGCTTGTAGGGATGGATGACCATCCGGGGAAACATGTCGTTGATCCAGAAATAGTCCTTGTTCTCGGGGCCGTAGCGAAGGGAGGCCACCAGTTGCGCTGCCCGCTCCTGTTTCCCGGCCAGGGTCAGATCATCGGTTTCAGCTATTCCTTCGATGACGTCAAACGCGATATGCACGGCATTCCGCAACTGATCCTTATAGACCTCTTGAAGGTTCTCATAGGAGTGGCTCTCCTGGTAGGCCTTTTGCAGAACGCTCATAGCGGTCTGAACCTGAGATTTGAGATACTCCTTTTTCCGGGAGAGGAGTTCCTTCCGATAGGCCTCGGCCTGGCGGCTCGCATCGTCTCTCATCTGCTGTAGATGAAAACGATTGACCTGTTCCACCTGCTGGATGACCGCGTGCCCGGTATGGCGGATCTGATTCAGGGTCAGCAGGGTGATCAGGGTTGCCGACAGAAGCAGAGATATGGTCACCAAAAGGATAATTCTTGTGTTTAGCTTCATAATTCCCTCCTTGTGGAAGAGGATGCCGGCCCTTAGATCTTGGAAATACTGAAGATGGAATCGAGTTTCACGGTTTTGAGCATGGTATATACAGTGGGATTGGTATTGATGATTCGGATCTTCCCGCTCGCCTCGAACATCTCTTTATAGAAGAGCAGCAGTTTTCCGATACCTGCGCTGCCGATGTAGGTCACCGCTTGAAAATCAAACACGACATCCGGATTTTTTTTTAGATCCAGTTCAAAAAAACATCGTTTCAGGGCATCGGAACCGCTCTCATCCAGCCTGCCGACGATCCGGATTCTGGTCCGGTTTGCCTCTTGTATAACTTTGATCTCCGTATTTCCCATAAACAGCCTCCTGATATTTCACGATCCTATGGAATCACATCCCAAAGATCAATTGATCTTGTTCCACTTCCTTCACATTCGTCAAGAGGCAGCGGCACTTTCGGAAGACAAACGCGTATCCGCCGCCCCCCCTTGTCCCATGAAACACTCCTTGCAAACTGACGGATCAGGTGAATACCTCTGCCGTAATTTTTCAACAGATTCTCTTTTTTTGTCGGGTCCGGTATCTGATCGTATGCAAAGCCGACCCCTTCATCTTCCACCAAAAAGAAGAAATCATTCCCGAAACGCCATCTGACCGTGATCGATTTTCCGGCTTCATCCCGATTGCCATGTTTCCAGGCATTCAATATCGTCTCCTCGATAACGAGAAAGAGCCGAAGTTCCGGGGCCGTAAATTCCCAATCCTCCCATTGTGCCGAGATCTCGCCATAGAGGATCCGGATCATCTCAACGGTATCTCCCCGATCTTTGGGTTTGACCACCCTTTTTCCGGCGTCGGAATTTTGATCCTCCAGTTCCATTCCGATCAGAGTGACATCATCTCCTGCGCCGTTTCCGCCCTCCTCTTTGCATTTTGTCGGCATGATATATCTTTCCATCAGCAGATTCATGATTTCAAGGATTCTGGTTTCCGGTTTTCTCGTCATCTGATCCCGGATCACATTCCGGAGTTCTTCGAAGCTGACCATCTGATTCGACAGGGTAAAGGGATTTTCCGTAAAACCGTCTGTAAAGAGAAGCAGCTTGTCGCCGGGCCGCATCCGAAACTGCCCGACCTCAAAAAGCTGCCCCGATACCCAGGAGAGCGGCATGTTTCTACCGGATCCCTCCATATCCGAGAGCAGTTGGACATCGTTTTGACGGATCAGCAGAAATGGCGGATGGCCATTGGAAAGATACTGGAGTTCAAGAGTATCATGATCGATTTCCAAGGTGATTGCGGTGACAAAATCCTCCACCTGAAAAAGGCCGGAGCCGTAGATGAAATCATTGAGCATCCCGATGGTGGTCTGCAGCCCCACCGCGTTGTACTGGCGCAGAATCGCCTGATGAAAGATGTCGGTGGCAATGCTTCGGAGCACACAGTTGACCGAATGGCCCGATTGGTCCTTCAAGCTGATCACGCTCTTTTTGCCACGGGACCCTTTTCCCGGGGTGAGGGTTCGGGCAAAGAAATGATCTCCCCCCTCCTGGAGACATGGCAGGGAAACCCCATGAACAAAGAGGGTCGCACGGTCTGAAAGATCGATATATCGGGAGGGAATCCCGTTGACCAGGTTGAGAATCTGCTTGGCCAGGCCGATGTCGATCTCCTGATTCTTCAGCAGATCCTTGAGGTTGGTCTCGATGTTCTTCCGCTCGGTAATCTCCTTTTTCAGCCGTTCATTCGCGGCCGTCAGCTCCTGGGTCCGCTGTTCAACCCGATATTCAAGCTCCTCATGGCTCTTCTTCAGCAGCGCTTCGGAGAGCTTCTGTTCGGTAATGTCCCGGCAGAAGCTGAGGACCGCGGGCCGATCCTCCCAGAATGTCCGTTTGTTCCCGGCCTCCACCCAGACCGCTGTTCCGTTCTTCCGCATCAGCCGGAACCGGCAGGTGGAAAAATGCTGCCCCGGCCGATCGATGATCCGATCATAGCAGCGGATCACCAGCTCCCGGTCTTTTGGAAAGAGAAGTTGTGCAAAGGGGAGTTCCATGACCTCGGCCGAATCATAGCCGGTCAGCCCCATCAGGTTGGTATTTACATACCGGAGCCCTCTCTCCTGGTAGACCATGATGCTGTCGCCGGAGTTCTCCACGATCTCTTTGTACATGATCTGGGAGGCCCGGAGTTGGCGGGTGCGGGCGTCGAACTCGCTCTCCAGGCGCTTGACCCGATCGGAGTTGTTTAGGGGCTCCTCCATGAGGTAGGCCCTTTTCATCAGCGCGTTCCGGATGACGTGGAGCAGCTCTTTTTTGAAAAAGGGCTTGAGGATGTAGTCGAACGCGCCGTTTTCGACAATGGTCAGCCGGAGGCTTTCGAGGTTTGCGTTGCCTGTGATGATGAGCGCCTCGATGCTCGGGTCGATGGCTTTGATCTCTTTCAAGGCTTCGATGCCGTTCATCCGGGGCATATGGATGTCCAGGATGGCCAGATGGATGGAGTGGCTGCGAATGATCTCGACTGCATCGATGCCGTCTGCCGCGGCAAAAACCCGGTATCCTTCGTTTTCCAGAAGCTGGCTCAGTACATCCCTGATGGTCGGTTCATCATCTGCGACAAGGATATTGATTTCGGGCATGAGGCTCACTCAATTGCTGGTAATGATTCATTTGACAACTCCCCTTATACCGACTGAATAACAAAAAGTAAAAGATTTTATTGAAGCTGAAGGAGAAATGGGTTGGTGGGGAGGGGGGATCAGGCGGTGGATATGCCTGATCCCTGTGGTTGGCTTAAAAGGACAAAAAGACCAAAACGACATAAAGGACAGATGGACAAGTGGAGCGGGATGGCTTCAGGGGGAGATGCGGGTTGCGGCTTTGAAGCCGCGGACTTTTTCCCCGAGGAGCCCGGGGAGGTCCGGGTGCTGGAGGTTCTCCTCGATGGTCCGCTCGAATGCGCTGCCGATGACTATGCCGTCTGCGGCCGCGGCTACGGCCTTTACATGGTCGGCCGTGGAGATGCCGAAGCCGACGCAGATGGGAAGATCGGTCACGGAGCGGAGGATTTTGACGTGG
>JAABSZ010000156.1:0-9234 GCA_011390135.1 Desulfobacteraceae bacterium
TCACCTGCTCCTGATAGACGATGACGCCGTAGGTCTCCTTCAGGATCGGGGCAAGCTCCGGAACGATATAAGTCACCTCCCGCCGGCCATGTTTCCGCTCTACAAAGTCGTCCACCATCCCCGAATCCAGAGGGCCGGGCCGGTAGAGGGCCACCAGCGCGATGACATCGTCGAAGCACGCGGGACGAAGCCTTCGGAGCAGATCCTTCATGCCGGAGCTTTCCAACTGAAAGACCCCGGTGGTATCCCCGGATGAGAGGAGTTCGTAGGTGGCCGCGTCATCGAGATCGAGGTGGACCAGATCGGGCGGTTCCACGCCGCTCTCCCGGATCAGCTTCAAAGTCTCCTCGATCACGGTGAGGTTCCGCAGCCCCAGAAAGTCGAACTTCACCAGCCCGATCTGCTCCACCCGCTTCATGTCGAACTGGGTCACGACTTCCCCCTTTTTCCCGCGGTACAAAGGGAGGTAATCGACCAGGGGCTTATCCCCGATCACCACTCCGGCCGCATGGGTGGAGGCGTGTCTCGGAAGCCCCTCCAGCACCCGGCAGATGTCGATCAGCTCTTTGACATCCTTCCGGCTATCCATAAGAGCCTTGAGCTTCGGCTCCTGCTTGAGCGCATCATCCAGCCCGATGTTGAGCACATCAGGAACCATCTTCGCTATCCCATCCACCTCCTTCAGGGGGATTTCCAGGGCCCGGCCAACATCCCGGATCACCGCGCGGCTCTTGAGCTTTCCAAAGGTGATGATCTGGGCCACATAGTCGCCGCCGCCGTACCGGTCCACCACATACTTGAAGACCCGCTCCCGGCCGTTGATGCAGAAATCGACGTCGATATCCGGCATGGAGATCCGGGCCGGGTTCAAAAATCGCTCGAAGATGAGGCCGTGCTCGATGGGATCCAAGTCCGTGATCCCCATGGAATAGGCCACCATGCTGCCCGCGGCCGATCCCCGTCCCGGCCCTACCGGAACTCCGTTCTCCTTGCCGAACCGGATAAAGTCGGCCACGATGAGAAAATAGCCGGAAAACCCCATCTGCTTGATGATGGAGACCTCATACTCCAGCCGCTCTTCATACTTCTTCCGGTCCAGATCCGGATGTTTTGCGGTAATAACCGAAAGCCGGTTTTCAAACCCCTCCCGGACCGCTCGGTCAAAGAGATCGTCCGCAGAGACCGATTCATCGGCCGAAAACCGGGGAAAATGGTAGGTCTTGAAGTCGAACTCGATCTCGCACCGCTCCGCGATGGCCCCGCTGTTTTCGATCGCGTCCGGATACTCCCCCAGTTCGGCCGCCATCTCGTCCGGGGTCTTGAAATAGAGCTGATCCGTGCTGAAGCGGAACCGATCCCCGTCATTCATGGTCTTTCCGGTCTGGATGCAGAGGAGCACCTCGTGGGCACGGACATCCTTTCGGTCCAGATAGTGGCAGTCATTGGTGGCCACAAGGGGGATGGAGAGGCGGCCGCTCATCGCAAGCAGCGCCTCGTTGACCCCGGTCTGCTCTTCGATGCCGTTGCTCTGGACCTCCAGAAAGAAATTTCCCTCGCCAAAGAGGTTATGATACCAGCGGGCCGCCTCGTCGGCCTGCTCCGTTTTACCGGCCTGGATCAGCCGCGGGATCTCTCCGTGAAGACAGGCCGAGAGCGCGATCAGCCCCTCGGAATGGGCCTGCAGCAGCTCCTTGTCGATCCGGGGCTTGTAGTAAAACCCCTCCAACTGCGCGACCGAAGCGAGCCTGCAGAGGTTTCGATACCCTTTCTGGTTTTCCGCGAGCAGCACCAGGTGGGACATCCCCTTGGCATCGGCTGCGGTCTTGTCGGTCAGCTTCCGGGGAGCCACATAGCACTCGCAGCCGATGATCGGCTTCAACCCCGCCTTCAGGGCCTTTTCATAGAACTCCACCACACCGAACATGGTTCCGTGGTCCGTCATGGCCACCGATGACATGCCGTAGGCTTTGGCCTTTTCAAAGAGCGGCTCCAGGCGGATGGCCCCATCCAGAAGGCTGTACTGGGTATGGACATGGAGGTGGACGAAATTACGGAGATTTGAAGACATCGACATTTCCTTTGATAGCTATAAAACCCTCTTTTCAAAGAGTTTTTTTCGGATGGAATCCGTTGGAATTTTATGGTTAGAAACCTGTTGTTTTTGGATAGATTTTATAGCACAGGCCGACCCCATTGACAAGATCGACAGGAAAGAATTGTGTCGATCCGGGGCTCCAATCCAAAAACCGATATCTTCAGCGACGATAGCGGGAAACCATCGCCTTGATCTTTTTGATCTGGCAGCTCTGGGCATATTTTCTCAAGGTTCGGACAAAGGGCTGCCATTCCAAAGGGCCCGACTCCAGTTTTCGGACATATGCGCTGATGCCGCTGATATCCCCGATCATGGCCAGGGCATGCAGGGCATCCATATCCTCTCTGGAGGGGGGGATCATGCTGCTTTCACAGGCCGCCTCCTTGTGGGCTTTGCCCTTTCTCATTTCATAGATCCAGCAGAGCCCGAGATAGCGTCCCACTTTCTCCAGCAGATCCCGGATATTGACCGGCTTTTCAGAGAAGTCGTCGCACCCGGCCTCGATGGTCTCTTCAATCGTCTCTTTGGAGACATCGGCCGAAACCCCGATAATCACCGGAGTCTTTCCTCTGTTCTGCCGAATCTGCCGGGTCGCGTCCCTGCCATCCATGCCCGGCATGATCAGATCCATCAGTATGAGATCCGGGGAGAAGAGATCATCTTTGATCAGCGCATCGGGGCCATCCTCGGCCTCGATCACCTCGAAGCCCAGCGGCTCCATGAGACGACGGAGAAGGCCCCGGTTGAACATCTGATCATCCACGATCATCACCTTGATCCGCTCCCCCTCATACCCGATGATCCGCCTGGAGGAAGTTAGGGCCGCAGGCGCCATCTTCCGTTTCACATCCGGCAGATCAAGGCAGAACCAGAAGGTACTTCCCGCATTCTCAAGGCTCTCTACCTCCAGACTTCCCCCCATCATGGCAACGAGCCGCTGGCTGATGGAAAGCCCCAGACCGGTTCCTTCGGCATGGATCCGCCGGTCCCGGATCTGATGAAACGGCTGAAAGATCTGTTCGATCTGCACCTGTGGAATCCCTACACCCGTATCAGCCACCTTGAAGCAGATCTTCTCCTCTTCCCCATAGACTTCAAAAACGACACTGCCCTTGAGGGTATACTTTACCGCATTGCTCAAAAGGTTCAACAGAATCTGCCGGAGCCGTTTGGGATCTCCGGATACCATTGCAGGGATATCTTTCCGGATGCAGCTTTCAAAGAGAAGCCCTCTCTCCTGTGCCCTGTAGCGGATCATCTCGGAGATGCTGTTGAGAAAAGAGGAGAGGTGGATATCTTCGGCCGCGAGTTCAACCTTTCCGGCCTCGATCTTCGACAGATCCAGAATGTCGCTGATCAGCATCAGCAGATGCTCTCCGCTTCTGTACATGATCTCCACCGCATTCCGGTGCTGATCTGTCAGCCCCTCATCATCCCGCATCAATTGGGCATAGCCGAGGATCGCGTTGAGGGGGGTGCGCAGCTCATGGCTCATATTGGCCAGAAACTCGCTTTTGGCGCTGTTGGCGGCCTCGGCCCCGGCCCGGGCCCCCTGGAGCATCTCCTGCCACTGCTTCCGCTCGGTGATGTCCTCGATCATTCCTATCACCATCTGCAGCCCCCCGTAGTTCTTGGGCAGAAGCGTCGCGGTGAGACTGATCCAGCGGATGTCGCCATCTTTTCGGATATACCGTTTCTCTCTAAAATAGAGGGGGATCTTTCCCTGTGCCAGATCCCGAATAGCTGTGATGTCAGCTTCGATATCCTCGGGATGGGTGATCTGTTTCAGATTTATCTGCAGGATCTCCTCCCGGGAATACCCGGTAATCCCGCAGAACCGCTCATTGGCCTGCCGAATCCGCAGATCCGCAATGGAGATCATTCCAATGCCGATGGGATTGTTCTCAAAAATGGCCCGGAACCGCTCTTCACTGAACTTCAGGGCATCTTCGGCCAGCTTCTGCTCCGTGATATCCCGCAGCACAGAGACCACACCGATGATCCTCCCGCTGTTCTCCTTCATGGGAAAGTATTGGATCTGAAGATCTCTCATCCCGATAGTCGGGAAATCCCGGGTCATTTCAAAATAGAGGAACTCTCCGGCAAAGCATCTGTCGAGATTGGGCTTCACCTGGAAAAAAAGATCTTCTCCTAGGATTTCTGCGATGGGACGGCCGATCACCCCTTCCCGGTTCAGGCCGTGATAACGAAGAAAGGTCTTGTTGACCAGCAGATAGGTATAATTCTGGCCCACGGCCGCGATGAGATCTCTTGAAGATTCCACGGCAAGCCGGTACTGTTCCAGTTTGTCTTCGACCTTTTTCCGCTCTGAAATATCTGTGGCAATCCCGCAGACGGCCTCGATCTCCCCTGCCGCGTCGAAAATCGGAAAAAGGGTGGTGGAAAAGTAGAGGGTCTGTCCATCGATCCGGACCTCATCCTCCACTTTCTGGGAAACCTTTTTCTCCAGCACCTCATTGATCCTTCTTCGAAAGTTTGCCGCGATCTCGGGCCGCAGCAGCTCATCAAAAGTCCTCCCCAGGATCTTTTCCTCGGCCAGCCCCATAAAACGGCACACTGAACCGCTCACTCGGATATAGCGGTATCCCCTGTCGATTATCGTGATGAATCCGGGGCTGTATTTCAGTAAGCCTTCAAGCTGCTGGAGACTCTTTTGAAGACGTAAATCTTTGTCTGTTGGTTTCAAGATCTTCGCCTCGCTTTCTATATTTTTTTCAAATCAAGCATACGCTATTGAGCCAGCATACGCTATTCAGCAGGATAGAACAAGGGACAGGAATTTTCCATAAAAAAAAGCCGGCTGAAAAGCGGCATCGATGCTCTCCAGTCGGCCAGGGGTTCAGATCTCCAGGTGTGACCCTTTACAGGGCAGCCTCCAGGATCTCATCATTTTCAAAATAGATCCATTCCAGATGGAGATAGATGCCGATCTTCTCCAGCAGATCATCGACATTGACGGGTCTTGAGATGAAGTCATTGCAGCCCGACTGAAAGCAGAAGAACTGCTCCTCATCAAAGGAGCTTTCCGAAGAGACGCCTATAATGACAAGGTTTTCGGCTCCTTCCAAATTCCGCATCTTCTCGATAACAGAAGAATCGTCCATGTTCGGTACACCCATATCCTTGAGCACCAGATCGGGCATCAACAGCTCCACCTGGCTCAGGGTATCCTCTTCCGTCTTTGCCTCATAGACATCGAATCCAAACCGTTCCAGTATCATCTTCAAAAAGGCCCGGTTAAAGGGCTGCTGGTCCGAGACGAGCACCTTGACCGGAGATCCCAGATATCCCACGATCTTCTTTCCAAAGAGATCATCATCAGGGCCTGGGCTTTTCCCGCGGAAAAAGCCATTCTCTTCCACCAGATTCAAGGCAAGATCTTCCAGATTCAGGGCAAGATCTTCGTTGATCTTCACTTCTCTTCTGGCGCTCTTCTGTGCGATCAGCCGGCCGATCTGATCCGTGATAAGAGAGAAGGGCTTTCTCATCCCTTCTTCTGAAAAGGGGTTGTTCCCATTGGCCACATCATAGGAGAGACCATTGCCGCCCATCTCGATGCTTCCGCAGACCCGTCCATCGATGAGGATCTTCCGGCGGATCGAGGGGGTGGTTTCAAAAGCATTCTCCGTGCGATACTCTGCCCCGTCATGGATGATTCTCACCCATACGGGATCTGAGGAAGGGGAATTCAAGGGCCAGTCCGATGCAATAATCCCGGCTGCCTGCTGCAGGATATCTTCCAGAGAAACAAAGGAATCCTTCTGTGCCAGTTCTGAAAGTCTAAAGAGGAGGTCGAACAGCCGATTCTTCGCTGAAAGCTGTTTTGATTTTTTGGACAATGCCGACTCCAGAATCCGGTTCAGGGTGCAATCGGTAATGGTGACGAGAATCTCTTTTTCTTTTGTTCTCCCCAGATTCGGAAGGAGAAGACTCTCCAGCCGGAGGGTAAGGTTGTTCATTCGGCTTTCCAGGGTGCAGGATCGTCTGCCGCCCCCCTGTAGAAGGGAGTAGAGATGGAATTGGAAAATCTCTCTGGAATCCAAAGAGAAGTGAGCGGTAAAAGGGGTCTTTAGCAGCGAACTTTCGGGGGCGAGATACCGTCTTGCATTGGCATTGGCCTTGGTGATCCATCCTTCCCCATCCAAAAGCACAAATCCTGCCGGAGCATTTTGAAACAGGCTGGTAAACCGATCCGGCTCCATCTCCGGGGTCAGGCGGCCATCGAGCAGTTCATCCTGCTCCTTTCCCAGTCGGATCCGATCCCCCACGAGCCAATGGAGCAGATGCTGGGTTTCATCACCATTTTTCCCATTGCCATTGTTCGGGTTTGGGGTATCGCTTATCCGCTTGAACGGAACTGGATTTTGATTTTGGTAGATATCATTTATAAACATCATTTCTGTCTCCTTTCCTTTTTTCTAATAGTAAGACAGAAAAGGGGTATCAGAAATAAGGTCTTATCCTATTTCAAGGGAAATGCATGTAGTATTTGGGGCGGTTTCGGAAGAAAAGGGGCCGATTCATCATTGATTCATAATCTATTCATCATCATATTCACCATCATATTTACCAATGGATCGGCCCCTTTCCGGTGTGAAAAAAAAGCAGGATGGGAAAAAAGCTCTAATCGAGTCGGTAGTTGGGGGCCTCTTTGGTGATGATCACATCATGGACGTGGCTCTCTCTCATGCCGGCCGCGCTGATCCTGATGAAGCGGGCCTTCTGCCGAAGGTCTTCCAAGGTCCGGCAGCCGAGGTATCCCATGCCGGCCTTCAGCCCGCCCACGAGCTGGTAGACGTTCTCGGCCAGAAGCCCCCGGTAGGGAACCCGGCCCACGATCCCTTCGGGGACCAGCTTGTCCACATCCTCGTCTTCTCCCTGGTAATACCGGTCCTTGCTCCCCTTCTTCATGGCCTCCACAGAGCCCATGCCCCGATAGACCTTGTAGGAGCGGCCCTGAAAGAAGATGGTCTCTCCGGGGCTCTCCTCGGTGCCGGCAAAGAGGCCCCCGATCATGACCGAATGGGCTCCTGCGCCGATGGCTTTGGTGACATCGCCGGAGAACTTGATCCCCCCATCTGCAATAAGGGGAATACCCGATGCATCCGAGGCATCCTTGCAGTTCATGATCGCGGTCACCTGGGGAACTCCGACGCCGGCCACGATCCGGGTGGTGCAGATGGAGCCGGGGCCGATGCCGATCTTGACGCCGTCAACCCCCGCGTCGATAAGATCCTTGGCACCCTTTGCTGTTCCCACGTTGCCCGCTATCAGCTCGATGTCGGTGAAGGTCTTCTTCAGGTGTTTGACCGCGTTGATCACGTTTCTCGAGTGGCCGTGGGAGGTGTCGATGACGATCACATCCGCGTCAGCCTTGAGCAGGGCCGCAACACGCTCCTCCATGTCGGGCCCCACGCCGACGGCTGCGCCCACCCGGAGGCGGCCCCGTGAATCCTTGCACGCGTTGGGGTATTTCTTGATCTTTTCGATATCCTTGATGGTGATCATCCCGGTGAGCCGGCCATTGGCATCCACCACCAGCAGCTTTTCGATCCGGTGCTCATGGAGCTTCTTTTTGGATTCCTCCAGCTCGATCCCTTCGGAGACGGTGATCAGATTCTCGCTGGTCATCACATCGGTGACCTTCCGGTTCATGTCGGTCTCAAACCGCAGATCCCGGTTGGTGACGATCCCGATAAGCTTACCATCCTCCACGACAGGAAGGCCCGAGATCCGGTACGTCTCCATCAGCTTGAGAATCTCTCCCACGGGCTGATCTGGCCGGATGGTGACAGGATCGATGATCATCCCGCTCTCCGACTTCTTCACCTGGTCCACCTCGATCACCTGGGATTCGATGGAGTTGTTCCGGTGGACAAAGCCGAGCCCGCCGGCCCGGGCCATGCTGATCGCGGCCCTGGCTTCGGTAACGGTATCCATTGCCGCGCTTACAATGGGGATGTTCAAGGTCAGGTTCCGGGTCAGGCGGGTGCCGACATCCACGTCCTTGGGGAGTACTTCCGAATAATCGGGGAGCAGAAGGACATCGTCAAATGAATAGGCTTCTTCAGGCATTAGTTTGGCCATAACGTCCTCCGAATGAGGGTTGATATTATAAACGTAGAAGTTTAACAGATGAATGTCAGCGAATCAATCCTTATTTTCGATCCTGCACAACTTTTCCTTGATGGATCGGCAAAAGATCGTTACACTTGAAGATATGGGAATGGCTCATAAAAGCAAAAAGAATCTGCAGAAGAAATCCAAGGGCCACGGAAATGGACCTGTCACGGAAAGATAAAAGATAAAGATGTTGATCCATATCAATCCAGAAAATCCGCAGTTGCGGCTCATCCGCCAGGTGGCGGATATCTTGAGGGACGGCGGCATCATCGCCTACCCGACCGACACCTACTACGGGATCGGATGTGACATCATGAACAAGAAGGCCATCGACCGGGTCTATCAGATCAAGGAGAGAGAGAAGAAGAAGCCCTTCAGCTTCATCTGCTCGGATCTGAAAAACATAAGCGACTACGCTAAGGTCTCCAACTACGCTTACAAGACCATGAAGCGGATGCTGCCGGGGCCATATACCTTCATCCTCGAGGGCTCCCGGCTGGTCCCCAAGATCATGCTCACCAACCGGAAGACCGCGGGCATCCGGGTTCCGGATCACCCCATCTGTATCGAGCTGGTAAAGGAGCTGGGCAATCCGATCATCTCCACCAGTGCCACCGCAGAGGACGGCACTGTCTTCTATGATCCCTCCTTTATCCAGGATCATTTCGGCAAACGGATCGACATGGTGATCGACGGGGGGCCCGCGCCCGGAAAGCCCTCCAGCGTCATCTCCCTCATCGGAGACGAGCCCGTGATCCTGCGGGAGGGGATGGGCGATCTGGAGGTCTTTGAATATTAGCGTGCTGCAGAAGAGAAAAGGGGCGTTCCCGCATTTCGAACCTGCGGGCGCCCCTTTTTATGATCTCCTGATCCGGTAAATCCGACAATCTTCACACAGCCGGACAAAGACCGGTTACTTCTCGTTGAGCTTCTCCTTGAGGTTCTCCCTGAGGATCTCCCCGAAGGTGGATGTGGCAGGCCCGATCTTGTTGACA
>JAABSZ010000157.1:0-8997 GCA_011390135.1 Desulfobacteraceae bacterium
TGCGGTATAGGGCTTGCGGCTGATATGGTAGATATTCTCCTGCGCATCCCTCACCCGCTCCCGATATTTCTCCACAGCCCGCCGCATGGTATCCACATCCCGCTGGACATCCCCAACATCTGCCTCCTTCTGCCGAAGTTCCTTATCCCGGGTCCGGCTTTCAAAATTCTTTCGACTCTTTACAGAAGGGGAGGGGGAAGGAACCGGGGGGCGGGAGGCCGGCTGCCGGCGCATCTGTTTTGGCGGCAGCGGAAGCGGGGCCGATTCATGCTCTTCGAATTTTTCAGTTTCCTTCACATTTCCCGGCGGCTTCTGGTTGGAGTAGTGGGTGACGCCCTTTTTATCCTTCCATTTGAACATCTCGGCAGAAATGGGGCCGGTAAAGAAAAGAAAAATGACCATCAACAGCAGAAGGAGCGTTATGGACAGCATCGGTTTTTGCCTCATGGTTCACCTCCTTAGAATACATCATCTGGTAAACCATAACCTGAAAATGCAAATAGGGCAATCGCTATCCTCGATGATCAGAAAAGTCTTCGCACCCTAAAAAAACAAAAAAGGCGCAATCCGTTAAGATTACGCCTATATTTTTCAAGTGGTGCCGAAGGGGAGACTCGAACTCCCACCGGAATACTCCGACTAGACCCTGAACCTAGCGCGTCTACCAGTTCCGCCACTTCGGCACACTCTTTTCAAGGGCTTCCTGCACTGCCCGCCCTTTTTCCTCCAAACATGAAAAACGATTGATTTCATGTTTAGAATGTCTTATATATACGGTTTTGGTTTTGGTGTCAAGAAAAATTTAACGGTTGGAAAAAGGGCATATGCAGATTATCCAAGGGATCGAAAATATCGAAAGACCATTTGAAAACGCGGTGATCACCATCGGCAATTTCGACGGGGTTCATCTGGGCCACCAGGCCCTCTTTCATGAGGTGATCGAAAAGGCCGACGAGATCGGCGGGACCTCGGTGGCCATGACCTTCGAACCCCATCCCATCCGGGTCATCACGGGAAACGGCGGCCCTCCGCTGATCACCCTCTACGAACAGAAGGCCGAGCTGATCTCCAGATCGGGCCTGGATGCGCTCATCTGCATTCCTTTTACAAAGGATTTTGCCGCCATCACTGCCAAAGACTTTGTGGAGAAGATCCTGATCCGGACCATCGGGATGAAGGCGATGGTGGTGGGCGGAGACTACTCCTTTGGAAAAAACCGGGAGGGGAACCTCGACTACCTCAGAAGCCGCACCGATGATCTGGGATTCGAGCTGATCGTCGCGGACTGGATACAGCCGCCGCTGAACGGGTTTGAGCGTGTCAGCAGCACCCGGATTCGGGAGTATGTGACCGAAGGCCGGATGGAGGATGCCCGGAAGATGCTGGGTCGATCCTATCAGATCCGGGGAGAGGTGGAAAAGGGGCGCAACCGGGGGGGGCGGCTGCTGGGGATTCCCACGGCCAACATCAAACTGGTGGATGAACTGGCCCCCAAGACCGGGGTCTATGCCGTTACCGTCGAAACGGACGGGGAAACATATAAAGGCGTGGCCAATATCGGATTCAGCCCTACTTTTGACGACCATATCTATACGGTGGAAGTCCATATCCTCGATTTCGACAAAAACATCTACGGCAAGAAGATCCGGGTCAACTTCATCGAGCGGATCAGAGATGAGCGCCGTTTTGAAGGGCTTTCCGAATTGACCGCGCAGATCCGAAGGGACATCGAAGCCGCGCGGCAGATGATCTCCCTGTAAGGACAGAACAGGTTTTTATGGACTCTCCGCTCTTTAACAGAAAGACGATCCTCTCGCTGATTGCGGGAGGGATCGTATCGGGGGCCGCTTTTTGGCTGGCCTTTCGAAAAGTTCCGGCTCAGGCGCTTTTCACCTATCTTGCCGCTATCGAATGGAGATGGATCATTCCGACGGCTATTCTGGTGATGGTCATCTTCGCGCTTCGTTCCCTCCGCTGGCAGATCATCGTCAATGCCGCGGAGCCGATCTCATTTAAGGATGCGTACCATCCCCTGATGATCGGCTTCATGCTCAACTCCATCCTGCCGGGAAGGGTGGGGGAGGTGGCGCGTCCTGCCATCCTGAAGAATCAGAAGGGGGTTCCCTTTTCAACGGGGCTGGCAACAGTTGCGGTGGAGCGAATGTTCGACACCGGAGTGCTGATCCTTCTCTTTCTGGTTGTTGCGGCAACAGTAGAGATCGATCCGCTGCTGGAGATCCCCTTTGGGGAGTACCGGCTCAACAAGGAGACACTGGAGATGATCGCCGGCGGCATGGTCAAATTGAGCCTGCTGCTGCTCTTCGGGATGATCCTCTTTTCCATAGAGCCTGTCCGGCGCTTGGGGAACCGGCTGATATTGAAGCTGCCCGCTCTGCTCTTTTTTGCACCGGATCACTTCAAAAAGAGAATTGAAGATCGGGTCTGCAGGCCATTGATCCGCTTTACCGAAAACATCGCGTCCGGATTTGTGCTGCTGAAAAGGCCCGGGCGAGTGCTGGCCTGTATCGGCCTCTCGCTGCTGATCTGGCCCATGCACGCCTACGGCTACCTGCTGCTGATGTACGGCTCCCCGGGCGTGAATTTGACTTTTTTTGAAATGTCTGCGGTGATGGTGATCATCTGCTTTTTTATCGCGCTTCCTTCGGTTCCCGGATACTGGGGCCTCTGGGAGGCCGGCGGGATCTTTGCCATGCGCCTTTTCGGGGTGGCCCCGGAGCCGGCCGCGGGATATACCCTTGCCAACCATTTTGTTCAGATGTTCCCGGTCTTTGTCGCAGGTCTGATCTCGGCATGGCTGATCGGGTTCAGCATGAAAAACGCCTCTGCAGCGCCGCCCCAAGAGGCACAAGCGCAAGCGTTGCAGAGCCGTTGATTTATAATAAGGATTGAAAAATGAGCATACTCGATATAGTCACCTTTCCGGAACCGCTGTTGAAACATCCAACAAAGCCTGTCGAGAATATCGATGAGGAGATCCAGCAGTTGATCGACAATATGGCCGAGACCATGTATGCGGCCCCGGGCGTGGGGCTGGCTGCGATCCAGGTGGGCGCGGACAAGAGCATCGTCATAATCGATACGGCCCTGGGACAGGAGGAGGGAAAGCGGGATCTTCAGGTGATCATCAACCCGAAGATCATCTGCACCGAAGGGAGCGTGATCTCTGAAAACGAAGGGTGCCTCAGCGTTCCCGATTTCCGCTCCGATGTGAAGAGGTGCGCGGCCATCGAAGTGGAGGGGGTGGACCGGGAGGGAAAGCCGATCAGGATCGAGCGGGATGATTTTCTATCGGTGGTGCTACAGCATGAGATCGACCATTTGAACGGCATCCTCTTCATCGACCGAATCAGCAAGCTCAAGCGGGAGATGTACCGGAGAAGAGTGATGAAACAGTTAAAAGAAAAGTGAGTAATGACAAAATCTTATAATATTGTCTTTATGGGCACGCCCGATTTTGCCGTGCCCCCTTTAAAGGCCCTCCATAAAAGCCCCCACCGGATTCTGCAGGTGGTGACCCAGCCGGACCGGCCCAAGGGCCGGGGCCGAAAGCTCATCCCGCCGCCGGTGAAAGTCGAGGCCCAAAAGCTCGGCTATGATCTGGTTCAACCGGAATCGGTAAAGACCGATCGATTTATCAAAGGGATGAAGGCGCTGTCACCGGATCTCTTTGTGGTGGTCGCCTTTGGCCATCTTCTTCCGCAGAAGCTGCTGGATGTCCCGAAAATCGGCCCAATCAACATTCACGCCTCGCTCCTTCCCAAATACAGGGGCGCGGCCCCGATCCAGTGGGCCGTTATCAACCGGGAGAAGGAGTCGGGCGTCACCACCATGTTCATGGATGCGGGGATGGATACCGGCGACATGCTGATCTCCGATACCATTCCGCTGGAAAAGGGGGAGACCGCACAGACCCTTCATGACAAGCTGGCCCGACTCGGCGCGGAGACCCTGCTGAAGACTTTGGACGGCCTTTTGAAAGGGGAACTGAAGCCTGTTCCGCAGGATCATGACAGAGCGACGATTGCGCCCATGCTGAAAAAATCGGACGGCCATATCGACTGGAAAAAGCCGGCCCTTGAGATCGAGGCCCTGATCCGGGGGATGACCCCCTGGCCCGGAGCGTTCACTTTTCAAGGAGACAAACGGCTCAAGATTTATAAGGCGCAGGCCATCCAGGAGAATCCGGCAGAGCGTAAAGCCGCCCCCGGAACCGTTCTTCCGGGCTTTCCGGACGAGCTTAGAGCCGCGACAGGCAAAGGGGTTCTCCTGCTTAAGGAGATCCAGGGCGCTTCGGGAAAGCGGCTTTCCATTGAAGATTTTTTAAGGGGGTATCCCATTCCTCCGGAAACGGTGATGAGATGATCGATCCCCCCAGAAATACAGCACTGACGATTCTGAACAATATCGACCGGGGCCACCGCACCCTGGACGCGGAGATGGACCGGGTGCTGGACAATAGTTCCCTTGCGGCCCGGGATCGGGCACTGGCCTATACCCTGGTTTACGGCGTGATGCGCTGGCGGGCCCGCCTCGACTGGATCATCAACCATTTCTCCAGGACCCCCATGAGCCACATCGAGCCGGAGACCCGGCAGATTCTGCGCCTTGCGGTCTTTCAGATCGTCCATCTGGACCGGATTCCGGACTCGGCCGCGGTCAACACCGCAGTTGAGATGACCAAAACCGCGGGCAAGCCCTGGGTGGTGAAGTTTGCCAACGGGCTGCTGCGAAACATCGCCAAAAACCATGAGAAGGTTCCTTTTCCCGATCTGGAAAAAGATCCCCTGGCCGCGATCTCGGCAAACCGTTCCCTGCCCAAGTGGCTGGCCAGGCGCTGGATCGACCGGTTCGGGGCTGCGGAGGCTGATCAGCTCGGCGAGGTGATCAACACCCCGCCGCCCATGACTGTCCGGATCAATTCGTTGAAGATCCCGAGAAAATCCCTTCTCCGGTTGCTGGAGAAAGAGGCCGAGCGGACCGAGCCGACCCTGTATTCACCCGAGGGGCTCTCTCTGTTCCACCCCAAGGGGCCCGTGCCCAAGATGGAGGGCTTCTCCCGGGGCTATTTTCAGGTGCAGGATGAGGGGGCCCAGCTCATCACCCGCCTGCTGGCTCCGCAGAAAGGGGAGACGGTGATGGACGCGTGCGCGGGCATGGGCGGGAAGACTGGCCATATCGCGCAGTTGATGGAGAACAGCGGCCGGATCGTGGCCCTGGATCAGAACGAGATGCGCCTTGGAAAGCTGCAGCATGAGATGGCCCGGCTGGGGGGATTCAATGTGAATATCGTGCCCCATGACCTCAACACACCGCCGACCGAAAAGGGGCTGGACCGCTTCGACCGGATTCTGGTGGATGCCCCATGCTCGGGGCTGGGGGTGCTGCGGAGAAATCCGGACGGAAAATGGTACCCGCTCAAGCGGGATTTCGACCGGTATCATCAGCGCCAGGTCCGCTTTCTGACCAATCTCGCCTCCCTGTTGAAGCCGGGGGGAAGGATGGTCTATGCGGTCTGCAGCATGGAGCCCGAGGAGAATGAGACCGTAGTGGAAGATTTTTTAAAGGATAACCCCCGTTTCGTGCTGGACCCGAGCCCCGGTCTCCTGCCCGGAGAGTCCCGGAAGCTCATAGGCGATGACGGCTGCTTCCGGACATTTCCCCATCGCCACGGGATGGATGGATTTTTTGCCGCCGCTTTCAAGAAAAAGGGCGAAAGGAGATACCTGTGAAAATGATTGCACCTTCGATTCTGTCGGCAGACTTTGCCCGCCTCGGTGAGGAGATTCGTACTGTAACCTCTGCCGGGGCCCACTGGATTCATATCGATGTGATGGACGGCCATTTCGTCCCCAACATCACCTTCGGCCCTATTGCCGTGGAGGCGGCAAAACGATCCACGAACCTGCCTCTGGACGTTCATCTGATGATCGAAAATCCGGACAAATATATTCCCGATTTTGCAAAGGCCGGGGCCGATTACATCGCGGTGCAGGCCGAAGCCTGCGTCCATCTCCACCGGTCCGTTCAACTGATCCGGGAGAACGGGGCAAAGCCGGGGGTGGCCATCAATCCGGGAACACCGCTCTCTGCGATAGAATGGGTGCTGGAGGATCTGGACTTTGTGCTGATCATGAGCGTCAACCCCGGCTTTGGGGGGCAGGCATTTATCGAGAACAGCCTGGACAAGATCCGGATGCTGCGGGGGATGCTGGAGAACAAGGGTCTTTCGACCCTGATCCAGGTGGACGGCGGCGTCAATGGAAAGACCATCGAACGGATCAGCGATGCCGGCGCGGATGTCTTTGTGGCGGGATCTGCGATCTTCGGCAGCCGGGACTACAAGGAGACCATCGAGGAGTTCAAGCGGCTGATCCGGGATTAGAGGGACAAATCCAAAATTCACCTGAAATTCAAAAGGGCAGAGCAGCATGAAGCAGATTCTCGTTATCCACGGACCCAATCTCAACATGCTCGGCAAAAGGGAGCCTGAGCATTACGGCAGAACGACTCTTGCCGAAATCGACGATCTGCTGGTGCGCAGGGGCGGAGAACTCGGCCTTTTGGTGGAGACCTTCCAGTCCAACCATGAGGGGGAGATCGTCTCGAAGATCCAGGCCGCAATGGGCCAAATTCAGGGGCTGGTCATCAATCCCGCGGCCTATACCCATACGAGCGTCGCGATCCGGGATGCCCTGTTGCTGCTGGACATCCCAATGGTAGAGATCCATCTCTCCAATGTCTATAAGCGGGAGCCATTCCGGCACCATTCCTATATGCGGGACGTCGTCACCGGACAGATCACCGGATTCGGGGTTTACGGCTATACCATGGCGCTGGAGGCGATTGCAAACATCCTGCAGGCGCCGGAGACAGGAAAGGGGAAAATGGGATGACAGCCGGAACCGCGCGGCAGCAGGCCGGCTACCTGCTCCTCTGGTTCATCGTACCCGGCATCGCGGTGCTTCTCTATCCCTATCTCAAGGGAAATCCGCAGCACCTGGAGTGGCTGGCCATCGCGATCACCATCTATGTCCTCTTCTTTTCTGTGGTGATCCATGAACTCAGCCACGGCCTGGCCGGGGCATTCTGCGGCGACACCACCGCGCTGGATGCGGGAAGGATCACCCTTCATCCGGTCCGCCATGTCAGCCCTGTCGGGTCGATCCTCGTGCCGCTGGGGCTCTATTTCATGGGCGCATCCGTAGTGCTGGGATGGGCCAAGCCGGTCCCCTTCAATCCGATACGGCTGCGGAAACATCCCCGGGACCAGGTCTTTCTGGCATTTGCCGGCCCCCTTTCCAATTTCTGCCTCGCCTATATCAGCTTCACCCTTTTTCTGGTCGCAGCCTTCATCTATAACGGCCTCTCGCCGGAAGCCCCGATCGGCCTGAACTGGGACATCTTCACCCCTATTCCCATCAAAGATGTGCCCTTTGCGCCTTTCTGGTTCGTCCTGCTGGAGATACTGAACTTCGGGATCTTCATCAATGCGATCTTAGGCGTTTTCAACCTGATCCCCTTTCCGCCCCTGGACGGCTTCTGGCTCTTGAAAGCCCTGCTGCCCAAAAAGGCCGCGGCCTTTGCCGGAAAGATCCAGATATTAGGATTCATCCTGCTGATTTTAGCGCTCCATTTCAACCTGCTCACCTTTCTCTTCTATCCTATGCTGGTGGTCCTCGGAATCTTCCAGGGCATCGCCATGATCTGTCTGAGGTAGCCTTATCGCCATGTACTGTCCCTGGTGCGGCATCAAAAACCCCGATGATGAAACAATCTGCCGGATCTGCCGAAAGGATCTGAATGTAGAGCGGCCCGTTCCCCAAGGGGCCGTCCACATCGACCTGACCCGGTATCCCTATCTTCAACTGATGCGGGCCCTGGCCAAAAACCTGGGGCCTTTGATGTCGCTCCTCTTTCTGCCGATATTGAGCATCCTCTACTGGCTCAAAAAACCGTTCAAATCACCGCTCTATGCAACGGTGCTGAACAGCGCCGCGCTCAAGCTGGAGGAGACCCGGATCGATTCGGTCAAAGGGCTCCGCCGGGTCCCTTTTGAAAAGACCGAAAAAGAGCTTCTGGAATACGGATTTGAACCCCTTGCCGATTACGAATGCGTCAGCCTGAGTCAGGGGATCTCCCGGCGCGTCTATCGAAATCCGCAGCAGCGGGTCTTTGCTGCCGTATATATCAACAATGCCCGGGGGCGGATCTCCTATGTCTCCTTTTTCGGATTCTTTCCGGACAGCACCTATCTTTCGGTGGATAATGTTTCGGCCGCAGTGCCGCTGGCCCTGGAACCCAAAATTACGGCCATCCACCGGCCAGGGGCCTCTGTGTCAGAGATATATGAGGAATTCTCAGATGAACTGGAAGCGCGGCCCGTAAGGCCGGTCCTGCTGGATCAGCGGCAACTGCTGCTGGCAGAAGCGCAGATTCACCGGATCACCCTTTTAAAGGGCATCGAGCAGGGGCACTTTACCCTCAAAGGGAAAGGGACACCGACGGTCTCCACCTGCTACCATCATCCGACCTCCGCAGCCGTCAGAAACTGCTCCCGGTGCAGCACCCCTCTCTGTGAATCCTGTTATACCCTGCAGAACGGAAACGCCTTCTGTGACAGATGCCTTCCCGCGGAAGAAGAAAACATATATATTACGGCCACCAAAGGATCTCCGCTGGGCGATGTCGAAGGAATGGGATATGCCGGACTCGGCATTAGAACCGCCGCCCTTCTGGGAGACCTCCTTCTTCTGGGGCTTCTGGCAGCGCTCTTTTATTTCGGACTCCGGGCAGGCATCAACCTGCTGACGGACAATCCGGCCGGCATCGCGTCCATCAAGTCCATTACGTCCATCGCGTCCCAGTTTGCCGCGGCCCTCCTTCTGATTATCTATTTCACAGCCCCGGTTTACCGGTACGGCGGCACCCCGACCCAGAAAATACTGGGATTAAAAGTCGTTGATGACCAGGGTCACA
>JAABSZ010000158.1:0-8962 GCA_011390135.1 Desulfobacteraceae bacterium
CACCCTCACCATGCAGACCGCGCGCCTCTTTCACCCCCACGACAAGACCATTCCGGGTAAAATTTACCAGATATTCCGGGCCCTGCAGCTCGAATACCACCTCACCAAGGAGGAGATCCTGACGCTCTACCTCAATTATGCCCCCTTTGGCGGAACCGTGGAGGGGGTGCAGGCCGCGAGCTTCTCCTATCTGGGAAAACCGGCAGCCGAATTGAGCCATGCCGAGGCCGCGCTGCTGGCGGTGCTGCCCCAGGCCCCGACCCGGCTCCGGCCCGATCTGCATCCGGACCGGTCACAAAAGGCAAGGGACAAGGTGATCGACCGGATGGTCAAGTTCCGCGTGTGGGACCCGGAGACCGGAGCCGATGCAAAGATGGAGCGGGTCTATCGCCGGTTCGATTCCCGGCCCATGAAGGCCCCGCTGCTGGCCCGGCGACTCAGGGAACTGGGAAGACCCGATGCCCCCCTCCGCACCACCATCGACCCTTTTCTGCAGGAGACGGTCTCGGAGATGGTCCGGGGATATATCGCCGGCACCCCGGCCCATACCTCGGCCGCGGCCATCCTGGTGGAAAATCAAAATCTTGCGGTGCGGGCTTATGTGGGATCGGCCGATTTCACCGATAACGACCGGTACGGCCATGTGGACATGATCCGCGCGGTCCGCTCCCCCGGCTCCGCGCTGAAGCCCTTTCTCTACGGATTTGCCTTGGAAGAGGGGCTGATCCACTCCGAAAGCCTGCTGGTGGATGCGCCTCTCTCCTTTGACGGATACCGGCCCGGCAACTTTACCGAGAGTTTTTCGGGCCCGGTGAGCGCAAGCGAAGCCCTGCGTAGATCCCTCAACATTCCCGCGGTCGATCTCTGCGACCGGATCGGGCCCCGCTTTTTCGACGCTCGGCTCCGGCAGGGGGGGCTTCATCTTCAATATCCCGCGCATGGAAAGCCGAATCTATCCATGATTTTAGGCGGCGCGGGGGTTTCCCTTGAGGATCTCACTGCCGCATACACGGCCTTTGGACGGGACGGCCTTTCCGGAAAGCTCCGGTTTATAGAAGATGCCCCGCTGGAAGAGCGGCGGATGCTCTCTCCGGGCGGGGCTTATATCATCCGAAAAATCCTTGCGGATCACCGCAGGCCCGATCTCCCCTCGGGGCGCCTCCTTCTGGAATCGGCACGGGAGGTGGCCTGGAAGACCGGAACCAGCTACGGGTTCCGGGATGCCTGGACCTTCGGTGTGACGGACCGGTACACCATCGGGGTCTGGGTCGGCAGGCCAGACGGAACCCCCTCCCCGGGGCAGTACGGTCGGGCCACCGCAGCTCCGCTTCTCTTTTCCATTGCAGACAGCCTTCCCCGAAGCTATGAACCCAAAACCGAGATCCCGAAAAGTGTGGAAAGAGCCCAGATCTGCTGGCCCCTGGGAATTCCGGCCCGGAGCAAAAGCGATCCCCACTGCCATGAATCGCGCGGTGCCTGGATACTTAACCGCGTCATCCCCCCGACCCTGCCGGACCGGGCCGATCAGCACTGGCAGGCCAATCCCCTCACCGTGATGATCCGCCCCGAGACCGGGCTCCGGGTGGAGGCCGACTGCCCGGTTTCGGCCGCGGTTCCCGTAACCATCGCGCGATGGCCCAAGGGCGCAGGCCCATGGCTCAGCCCCCATATTCGCCGGCGCTCCCGAATCCCGAATCTTGACCCGATCTGCAACCGCCCCGCGCCGGCAGCCCCCGATTCCATCGCGATCATGGGCTTTGCCGAGGAGACGGTGCTGCGGCCCCCGGGCGCGTTTGCAGGACTGCCGACCGTCACCCTACAGGCCCAAGGGGGCCAAGGGGGTCTCTTCTGGATGCTCAACGGAGAATTGATCGCAAGAACCGCTATCGACGAGCCCCGGATCTACCGGTTCCAAGCCCCGGGCCGATACGGGCTGACCGTGATGGACCTGGCCGGAAACTACGATTCCGTGGAGATCCTGGTTCTGGGGGGCAGAGGCGGTTGAATAACGATTCCGGTTGAATTTTAAGGGCTATCTGTTATAGTAAAAGCGCTTATAACAAATGGAAGGAGAAAATATGTCCTCGAAAAGCAAGACCTCCAAACATCAAAACGATTTACAGGCACCACTTTCCCGACGCGGCTTTCTGAAAAGGGCCGGGGCCCTCGGCGTCGGATCGATGCTCTCCCCCCTTGCCGGCGCAGCCATGACCGAGGCGCAGGAGACGACGAAGACGGTTCCGACCCGGCCATTCGGCAAAACAGGTGTCAATGTCTCCACCCTTTCTTTGGGCGGGATGTTCGACATTCCCAACAACCAGCTTCTCCTGCGCCAGGCGCTTCAAAAGGGCGTCACCTACTGGGATACAGCCAACTCCTACGGCGGCGGCAGAAGCGAAAAGGGGATCGGCAAGTATCTGGAGCGATATCCCGATGACCGGAAGAAGATCTTTCTGGTGACCAAATCCGGGGCATGGTCCATGAAGGGGATGGAGGATGACCTTGCCACCTCTCTGGGTCGGATGAAGACCGATTATATCGACCTCTATTTTGTTCACGGGGTCCGAAGCACCCGGGGGATCGATTCGGACATGCGGAAATGGGCCGAAAAGAACAAATCTTCCGGCAAGATCCGCTTTTTCGGCTTCAGCACCCACAGCAACATGGAGGAGTGTCTGCTGGATGCCGCGAAACTGGGATGGATCGACGGCATCATGATGACCTACAACTTCCGGCTGATGCACGAGGATCGGATGAAGGCCGCGGTGGACGCCTGCCACCAGGCCGGTATAGGTCTGACCGCGATGAAGACCCAGGGGGGCGGCCCCATCGGCATGGAAACGGACAATGAGACCGCATTGGGCGCGAAGCTTCTCAAGGAAGGATATTCCGAATATCAGGCCAAACTGAAGGCGGTCTGGGAGAACCCGAAGATCGCCTCTATCTGCTCCCAGATGCCCAACATGTCGATTCTGATGGCCAATATCGCGGCGGCCCTCGACAAGACCTCCCTTTCCGATGCGGGCCGGCGCCATCTGATGGAATATGCGGCAAATACTGCATCGGGCTACTGTGCGGGATGTGCCGGGAACTGCGAATCGACGATGCTGGAAAATGTTCCCATCGCGGATGTGATGCGCTGCCTCATGTACAGCAGATCCTACCGCGACGGCGAACTGGCCCGAATGGTCTTCCGTGAGATTCCAAAGGATGTCAGAACCGAAATGGCATCGGTCGATTATGCGCCGGCAGAGAGGGTATGCCCCCGGAAGCTGCCCATCGCTCGGCTCATGGGGGAGGCCCTCCGGATCCTGTCATGAGAGAGGCCGGCAAAGGGGTTCCGACCACCTATCCGGACGCGCCCCGGATAACGGTTGGGGCTGTGATCTTTCACCGGGATCGGGTGCTGCTGGTCCGGCGGGGAAATCCCCCGGCAAAGGATGTTTGGGCAATCCCCGGCGGGGGCGTTCATCTTGGCGAGACCCTGCAGGATGCGGCCCAACGGGAGATCTATGAGGAGACCGGTGTGCAAATTCAACCAGGAGAGCCGATCTACGCGTTCGATCTCATAGAGCGGGATGATCAGGGCCGGGTCCGGTTCCACTATGTGATTGTGGATCTTTCAGCCGAGTATCTATCCGGAGAACCGGTCCCCGGCGATGATGCGGCAGAGGTCCGATGGGTATCGGCTCAGGAGCTGGAAGATCTCCATGTCAACCGCAATACCCGAAAACTCTTGAAAGAGCGGTTCGATTTCGGAAAATGGGAGGAGAAGAGCATCCGGTGATCGAGGATCGGGAGAAATGGAACCAACGGTATAGAGGAGAGGAATATCCGCGCCATCCGTCTAAAATCGTTCAGGAATATGCTTCCATTGCCCCGAGGGGAAGGGCATTGGATCTGGCCTGCGGCAACGGCCGGAATGCGCTCTTTCTTGCCCGGCAGGGGTTTACGGTCGATGCGGTGGATATCTCCGATGTGGGGCTCTCCCGGTTTTTAGATCGAGTGCCGAACATCCTGCCCATCTGCATGGATCTCGACCACTTCGACATCCCTGAAGAGAAGTATGCCCTGATCCTAAACATCCGCTATTTGAGCCGCCGCCTCTTCCCCTACATCCGGGACGGCCTTATGCGCGGCGGCATTCTGATCTTTGAGACCTACATGGAGGGGGAGCCGGATGAAGATGACCCGACCCCCTCCTGCCGGGATTATCTGCTGCGGGAGAACGAGCTGCTCCATGCATTTCTCCGGCACAAGATCCTCTACTATCGGGAACAGAAGGGGGAGAGCAGGAAGGGCCGATCTCACATCGCATCGCTTGTATCTCAGAGGATTCCATGAGCCTGCCCCCATACCGTGATGCGCCTTTCAACCCTTTTATCGCGCTTGGGGTCGGGATCTGTGCGGTCTCGACCGGCGCGATCTTTGCCCGGCTTGCAGATGCCCCGGCCATTCTGATCGCGGCATACCGGGTGGGGCTGGCCGCGCTTCTGATCCTGCCCCTATCCCTCTGGCTAGTTCGATCAGAGCTTCGGGCCCTGCTCCCCCGGGATTTGAAACTGGGGATTCTCTCCGGCTTTTTTCTGGCTATGCACTTTGCCACATGGATCTCTTCGCTCAACTACACCTCCATCACCAACAGCGTTGTGCTGGTCAATACCAATCCCCTCTGGGTCGCGCTCTTTACTCCGCTGATCACCCATGAACGGTTGGGGAAAAAGGCGTTTTTCAGCATCTTTATCAGTGTTCTGGGAGGCATCATCATCGGCGCGGGGGATTTTGCCCTTGGCGGAAAGGCCCTGTTCGGCGATCTTCTGGCGCTCATCGGCAGCATCTGCGCCGCGATCTATCTGCTGCTGGGGAGAACCCTGCGGAGGAAGCTTTCGCTGCTGGCCTATATCCAGGTCTGTTACGGGGCCGCAGCCGTCATTCTCTGGCTGATCGTGCTGATTATCGGATTCCCCATCACAGGATTTTCCCCGATGACCTGGGGAGCCTTCTGGGGGATGGCCCTCATTCCGCAGTTGATCGGCCATACGAGCTATAACTGGTCTCTCAGATGGTTCAGCACCAGCCTTGTCGCGATCAGCCTGCTGGGAGAGCCCATCGGCGCTACGATCCTCGGATATCTGGTCTTCGGCGAGGGGCTGACAGTGACAAAAGTCATCGGCGGCGCTTTGATACTGACCGCCATCTATATCGCATCTTCCAGCGAAGAAAAAAGAACCGGCAGCGAAGAAAAAAGAACCGGCAGCGAAGAAAAAAGAACCGGCAGCGAAGAAAAAAGAACCGGATGACAAGGGGGAAAAAAGAGATGGAAGGGAACGAGCAGAAGCGGATTCTACTGGTTGACGACGATCCGACTGTGCGGATCGGGCTCACATTGAACCTGAAAAAAGAGGGATATCGCATCCGCACCTCGTCCAGTGCAGAGGAGGCTCTGGTTCTGTTGGAGAAAGAAGTCTTCGACCTGATTGTCACGGATCTGATCATGGGGGGGAAAAACGGCATCAGCCTTTTGAGATCTGTCAAGGAGATGCGGCCCGAGACCTCGGTGATCATTCTCACCGGCTACGGAAACCTCTCCACGGCCATCGATGCGGTCCGGTATGATGCAGATGACTATGTGATAAAGCCCTGCGATCCTTTCGAGCTTCAGGTGCGGATCGCGCAGAGTCTTCAGAAGCGGGCCCTGAAGCAGAAGATTGCGATCTATGAAGACATCATTCCGGTCTGCTGCGTCTGCAAGAAAATCCGCGACGACAGCGGGGCCAATGAGGAGAAGTCCCCGTGGCTCACGGTCGAGCAGTATATGTGGAAAAGAGCCAACGTCCCCTCTACCTCCACCTACTGTCCGGTATGCGAAGCCAAAGCCTACAGCCAGATGAAAAAATACAAAAGGCCGCAATCCTCGGAAATCTGATGCCCGACCCCCTGTTGCCGAAAAAGGAAAGACAGAGGCGAGCCATTCGCTTCTGGTTGGATATCTTCAAGTTTTTATGCGTTATTCTTCTGCTGATCTGGTTCGTGGCAAGGGGAACCCAGGAGCTGGGGTACAACTGGCAATGGTATCGGATGACCCGGTATCTTTACACCATCGAGGATGGCCGCATCCTTCTGGGCCCCTTGTTCGACGGCCTCCTGGTCACGCTCCGGATCACAGGGATCAGCCTAGTTCTGGCAACCCTCTTCGGACTGACCGGTACATTTCTCCGCCTCTCCCCCTCTTTTCTGGGCAGAGCAGTGGCACGGGTCTATCTCGAAGTGATCCGCAACACTCCGCTGCTGGTGCAGCTCTTCTTCATCTATTTCGTTCTTGCGCCCATCTTCGAGATGGAGCGATTTACGGCTGCTGTGCTGAGCCTGAGCCTCTTTGAAGGGGCTTATGCATCAGAGATCTTCCGCGCGGGAATCCTCTCCATCCATCCGGGTCAGAAAGAGGCGGCTCAAAGCCTGGGAATGGGAACCTTCGCAGTCTATCGCCATGTGATCCTTCCTCAGGCCATCCGCCGGATTCTTCCCCCTCTGACCAGCCAGGCCGTCTCCCTGATCAAAGATTCCGCACTGGTCAGCACCATAGCGATCTACGATCTCACCATGCAGGGGCAGGCCATCATCGCGCAGACCTATCTCACCTTCGAGATCTGGCTGACGGTCGCGGCCATCTACCTGGTCGTGACATCGAGCCTTTCGCTCACGATCTATGCCATGGAAAAACGGCTGAAAACGGCACAGCGGTAGAAGGATTCTTCCCAAAAGAGTCGAATTGCCTCAGAAACGGCGCCGCCCCAAAAGCTTGCTGCTGCTGATCTTCAGCACGATAAAGCAGATAATGGCGATCAGGATCAATATCCAGAAAGAGCCCCCAAAGAAGATCCAGATCTTCGTCTTCTGGATGGCCAGCACCCCAGAAAAGGTGATGATGAGAATGATGATCAGCGAATAGAGCCGATCCACCCCGGGCAGCCCGGAGAGATCCACCTTCCGTGCAATGACCACCAGGGTGATGATCATGGAGATGATCGGCAGGAAATAGACGAAGACGTTGACGTTCAAAAGGTTCTGGCGGGTGAAGAAGATGGAATAGGCCGTGAGTACGGACGCGAGAATGCCGGGGATGCAGACAAGATAGACAAAAGCCGAATAGAGGTATTTCCAGGGGCTGCGAAGCGCATTGAACTGGTTTATGCCGAAACCGATCAGCCAGACAAAGAGCGGGGGAAAGAGATATCCCGCGAGCAGATACAGGGGACTGATCCGCTCGATCATTAGGATCATCTCCTGAATGGTCATCCCGTCAGAAGCGCGGGATCGAATCGGTTTTTGATGCGATGCCACCGGATAAGGTTGAATGGCCGGTGCTCCTCTTACTGGCATAGAGGCACTTTTAACAGATCTTGGGGGTTCCGGTTCTTGAATCTTTTCAGGCTCGGGTATTTCCGGAGCATCGAAAACCCCTTTTTCTCCGGAAGCCTGTAGATCGTTCATTTCAATCCGGGTGACCCGTTCTTCGGGGATGCCGATCACCGATCCGTATTTGAGGTACTTGACCTGCCCCTCTTCAGGCCAGGCCCTTTCCGTTTCAATGATGCGGCCGTCTTTCAAGTGGAGTGTATCGCCATAGCTTTGGATATGGGGAAGTAAAAGAATAACGGAGGTCAGACAAGTCCAATTGAAGATCTTCAATACCGTTTTCATCATCATCTCGATTCGGGTTTTATGGAAGTTAAGACTCAATATTGAGAACCTCTTTCTTGCTCTCATCGGGTAATGTATTGAATTTTTGGGCTGTAGAATGAAGATCCATACGATTTCTCAGACAATATTCACAGAAGGAGCGTTTTTTTAACTTCTTCTTTTTCTCTTTCTTTTCTCCTTTCTTTTTTCTTTAGATGAGGATTTGCTATCTTCACCACATAACATCTTTGGAAACTGTTCGAGTTTTGGGCATCCTCATAGCTTTTCCGAAGCCTTTCTGCCTCTTCTTCGTGAAAACATGCCCCATAATATATGTTTTTCAGAGTTTTGATAATTTCACAATAATATTCATCGATCTTTTCGTCTCCGATCTGGTTGAAGTAGAAATTGTCTTTATTCCAAGCTTTTATTTCATTGATCAGTTCAATGATTCTCAGATTTCTGTTTTCAGAATTGTCACACATCCTGCTGTTAAGATGCAGCTCAATGATTTTGCCAAGATGGTACAGTTCGTCGGTAAATACCGCTTTCAAACCAGGTTCCGGTTCTACAGACGCACGATGACTTGATTAGGCGATCTTCAGTGAATAGCAGATACCTAATTGACATACTTTCCAGAAAACTCCTCAAAAGCATTTGTGACGGCGAACTCAACATCATTGCCCAGAGCCTTGAAGTGTTCCTTGCCGCATGAAATCTTGGCCTTCTCAGTCGGGCGAAGAGCGTCGGTGAAGATCGTGCTTTTGGTCTCGACAACAAAGTAGAGCTTCTCTTTGCCATCCACCTCGATCAGCACGGCCCAGTCCGGATTATAGGTTCCCAGCGGGGTGTCGATCTTGAACCAGTCCGGGAGCTTTGCATACAGCTTGATGTCGTCGCTTCGTTCAAAAGCGGTGGCAAACTCCAGTTCTATTTCGGAATCGTACACCACATGGTCAAAGACCGATTTCCGGCTTTCAACCATGTTTTTTTGCAGGTAGCCGAACAGCTCGTTATCGCTGAAAAGCTCCTGTGCATAAAACTGATCATCACCGATCTTGTGATACTTGATACCGTCGACCACAAAAAGCCTCATCTGGTGCTGGATAATTGTAGATACCTGCTCGATGAACTTCTGCGGGTTGTTTTTGAAAGACTCCAGGCGGCCACTGTCGTTGATAATCTTAACGATTGTTCGGCGGGTCAGGTTGGTCTCGTTCTGAAGGTAGGTGATCAGATCCGGAAGCTCAAAAGATCTTGAATCATAGACACTGGCTGTTTC
>JAABSZ010000159.1:0-8916 GCA_011390135.1 Desulfobacteraceae bacterium
GCTTCGGTGAGTTTCTTTTGGGCCGTGACCTGATCCTCATCAGCTCTCTTCAGGCGTCGCTGAAGACTCTCCTTGCTGTTCAATGCGCTCTGCTGGATGTTTTTATATCTTGCCTCCTGCCCCGCCAGCTCCGTGAGCCGGTTCTTTTCGGCCTCCATCTCCCGGTTCAGGGACTTGAGCTGCGCCCGCATCTCATCGGTCTGTACCTGCTCTTTCTTCAACTGAGCCGCAGCCGCATCCCGCTCCGCCTTTACAGTTTCGATCTCGGCCTCGGCCTCGACCACCTCGTCCTGGCCCCGTTGGTTCTTCTCCGCAAGCTCGATTCTCGCGGCCGACAAGTTCTCCAGCTCCTCCCGGAGCCGTTCGATCTCATCCTTGAGATGGGTCCGGTCGTTCTCGGCCTTGTCGATCTTCCGCTGGGTCTCATGGCGGCTCGCCTTCTGCTTTCCGATCTGTTCGTCCTTCTGAGCCCGGGCAAGCTTGATCTTCTCGATGGCCGCATCCAGGCGCTTGAGCTTCGATACCTGGCCTCCTTCCGCGTCCTTCAGATCCTCGAGCAGTTTTCGGCTCTCCTCGATGGCCCCGCCATATTCATCGTACCGGTGGATCGAGAGGCGGATATCGAGATCCTGAATCCGCTCCTGATATTTCCGGTACTTCCCGGCCTTTTTGGCCTGGCGCTTGATGGCGCGCATCCGTTTCTCCACCTCGGAGAGGATGTCGTTGACCCTGAGCAGGTTCTGCTCGGTCGATTCCATTTTGCTCAGGGCCTCTTTCTTCCGCTGCTTGTACCGGCTGATCCCGGCAGCCTCCTCCAGAAAGTAGCGCCGCTCTTCGGGCCCCGCATCGGTGATCGCGCCGATGTTCCCCTGGCCGATCACGGCATAGGATTTTGCCCCGAGGCCGCTGCCGAGCAGAAGATTGTAGATGTCTTTGAGCCGGCAGGGCTGCTTGTTGAGCAGATATCCGCTCTCCCCGGACCGGTAGAGCCTCCGGGTGATCATGATCTCGGTGAAATCCCGCAGCTCTTCGGGGGCCGTGCCGTCATCGTTTAAAAGCGTCAGGGAGACCTCGGCCATGTTCAACGGGGCCTTGCCGCTGGTTCCGGCAAAGATCACGTCCTCCTTGGCCTTTCCCCGGAGCTGTTTGACGCTCTGCTCCCCCATGACCCACCGGAGCGCGTCCACCACGTTGCTCTTTCCGCAGCCGTTGGGCCCCACGATCGCGGAGACCCCGGCCGGAAATTCGATCACGACCCGGTCCATAAAGGATTTGAAACCGGTGATTTCAAGTCTTTTGAGCTTCAACCGCTACACTCCTGCATCCGTATCCTTTCATCCGATCCTTTCATCCGATCCTTTCATCAGGTCTTTTAATCAGGCACGCAATAGGAAAAGAAGGTGACAAAAAGCGGCATATTACCACAGGAATGATCCGTGGAAAAGGGCAATGGGGGTCAGGAAAAAAAATTTCCCCGCCCCGGCAGAAGGCCGAAGGGGGAAATTTCATGGGAGGGAAGAGAAGTTTGGAAAAAATCGTATGCGCGGACGATCCTGTTCAGCAGCCCACGGTCGCTTCACGCATTGAAACCTGATTGGGGCCGGCCGTGAGAATTCCCCTTCTGGAGATCTCGGTCCAGCGCATCACCCGGGCCACCTTTGCCGGCGCCAGGCCCCCGGAGATCCGGGAAAACCGGTTCTCACTCGATTGAATCCGCTCCAGCACATCCGCATCATGTATGGCCGGCATTCGTCCGATCCCGCGGACCAGCACAGTGAGCTGCTGCAGCAGGCCATCCAGATGAAGGCGGCTTTTGGGAAGGCGATAGATATTCGCGTCCGGGTCTCCGTACTCCTTGAGCGCGCTGCGCACCACGGCCGCGGCCATGGGGCCGTTTACCAGGGAACAGAAGATGTAGATCTCCCGCTCCAGGGCCATCAAAAACCGGGGCGGCAGGGTCAGGGGATCGGTTCCGGTGAGGGAATCCAGAAGCTTTGTATGGATGGTGCGAATCTTGGAGAGAAATTTTTCCCCGTCCCGGTCGATCCGATTTGCCGCGAAACAGACCGTCTCCGGATCGAGCCCGTCAGTGACCTGAAGAACATCTTCCGGGGTCAGCTCCACATCGGTGGCCATCTCCAGGCTGTAGGAACGGATCAGCAGATTGGCCAGCATAAATGCATTCCGGTCCGAAAAATGTACCTGCTCCGGACTATCCAGCGCGTCCGACAGAAGCACCTCCAGCGCGCTTTTGGGGCTTTCCATTTTCGATATGAGAATTTTAAAAGAGTTCAAAAAGGCGACCCGATCGTTTCGCCGGGGGGTCTTCTTCAGATAGTGCCAGAGAATGGCAAAGACCTTCTTCTCATACTTGGCAAAGAGAGGGATGTTCCGCTCGAATGCGCCTCTCATGAAACGGCCGTCCAGGTCGAAGCAGCTCTTCATCAGTCCCAGCAGATCCTTGGCCCCCTTCTCTTCGATGCCGAAATCCTTTGCAATGATCCGGATATCCTCTTCATTGAAATCAATAGCCCCTTCGGTAAGTGCCTTCATCTTTTTCCGGGCGCCGGCACGGCCCTGGTAAAAGCCGATGATCTCCCGAAGTCTGCCGTTGACCTTTCCCACAGCCCTCTCTTCTCCGGCTTCCCGGATATTGAGGATATCTTTTTGGATCACCAGATCATCAAAGACATCATCTTTGATCTCCTCGAACCGGCTCCGGATGTTTTTCAAAACCTCCTGCTGTACGTTTTGGTCCCGGGGGTTTCTCTCCATGGAATCGAGCAGGGCCGTTGCCACCCGCACCCGGCGTCCCAGATGGGAGGCGTTGATCCGGCTGTAATCATCTCCATAGACGGTCTGTATCGCCTGCGCAGCCTGCCGGGGGGAAGCGCCGAAACGGTTTGTCACGGCTCTGGCCACCCGGGCCTGTTTGGCAGACTCTGCTGCCGGAACAATCTTGCGGCTTTTGTCCAGGGTGAGCCAACGGATGTTGTTGATCTCCATCAGGGGCTTTTTCAGACGGTTTTTAAAGGGTTTGACAGCAAAGAAGGCATCATACAGGCTGAAAAAGGGGTTGTCCGCGAGCCGGTCCGTAAATTCCGCCACTTTTGGAACGAATTCCGCCATCTTCTTCGATGGGAGATCATTGACCGCAGCCAGAAGCGTCAGGTTCCAGTCCGGCTCGCCCGCGGCATCGGAAACTGGTTCGATGGAGATCATCTTTTTCGGACCATCGAGGCGGATGGGCAGATTGTTCTTCCGGGCATGGTTGTAGCCGGCCATCACGGAAAGGCAGCGCCGCAGCTCCCCCTCCATCTGCAAAATTTTGCTTTCGTCATGGGGCAGTGTCAGGTGCAGGGTGCTGATCCCGTTTTCGGCCAGAACTTTGAAGCTTTTTTTGAGGGTCCAGAGGAGATGGCTCATCTGCACTCCCATCCGCTTGGACATTGCGGCCCCCACCGCGCCGTCCACGGTCAGTCCATCGCAGAGGATCTCATAGTCGATGCCGGCCGAAATCTGGGTTCCGTTGGGCAGCCCCCGAAATCGAACCAGATACTCTCCTCCATTGTCGGGAATTCCCATCAGATCTGTAAGGGCCTTGAGTATGGGACCAAAGGAATCCTTCCGATCCCCCTTCACCCCGGCCCGAAAATGCGTATCGATGATATGGGTGCAGATGGCCGAGAGCAGCTCGATCATGAAAAGCCGCATGCCATCCAGATGTCTCTCTCTTTCGTCCTGAGAACTTTCCTGGGGCCATCGGGACGAATCCGGTTCTTCGATTCCGCCGAGTTGAGAGAAGAGCTGAGCAGCTTCAGAGTCCAGCATGATATCGCTTTGCATAACCAAACCATCCCTTTGTTCCCTAGATTCAATCTATATTCAATCTATATTCGATCGGTCTTCTGACAGCAGCAGAACCTGTTGAATCCTAAGCGTTTTTACAGATGAAAAGCAATGGGATGGACGGAGTAATATCGGGGTAGAGATCTCCTACTTTCCGATGGTCCTTTGGGGAAGAAGATGGAAAGGTTCAGGGGAGGCCGTGATCCGCAAAGTTTTTTAAAAACCTCGCGGATCACAGGTCAAAAAATAGGGGTTCAAAAATACGGGTTCAAAAACATGGAGTCCATGCGCAGGACCTGCCGGGGAAAGGGGCGCTTAGAGAATCTGGCTCAGAAAGAGTTTGGTCCGATCATGGATGGGATTGACAAAGAAGTGCTCCGGAGTCCCCTCCTCCACCACAGCGCCGTGGTCCATGAAGATGACCCGGTCCGCCACCTCCCGGGCAAAGCCCATCTCGTGCGTGACAACGACCATGGTCATCCCCTCCTTGGCCAAAGTCTTCATGACATCGAGCACCTCGCCGATCATCTCCGGGTCTAAAGCAGAGGTGGGCTCGTCAAAGAGCATCACCTTCGGGTCCATGGCCAGGGCTCTGGCGATGGCCACCCGCTGCTGCTGCCCCCCCGAGAGCTGATCCGGGTAGGAGCCGCCCTTCTCACCGATGCCGACCTTGTCCAGAAGGCCCTGGGCCTTTTCCCGGGCCTCTTCCTTGCTCCGTTTCCGGACCACCCGCTGGGCCAGGGTGACGTTATGCAGCACGGTCTTGTGGGGAAAGAGATTGAAGGACTGAAACACCATTCCCACCTCGGCTCTGACCTTGTTGATGTCGGTCTTGTGGTCCAGAATATCCACGCCGTCGATGTAGATGTGCCCTTGGTCTGCGGTCTCCAGCTTGTTGAGGCATCTTAAAAAGGTGCTCTTGCCGGACCCGGAAGGGCCGATCACCACCACCACCTCGCCGGCGTTGATGAAGTTGGTCACATTTACCAGGGCCTTGATCTCGCTGGGAACCAGAAAGGTCTTTGATATGTTGCGAACGTCGATCACTGGATCAAAGTCCTCCTTTCAAGATACTGTACGAACATGGAAAGGGAAAAGGTGAGCAGCAGATAGAGCAGCGCACAGACGAACCAGAGTTCGTAGGGCTGAAGGCTCGTGGTCACCACCTCCCGCGTCGCCTTGGTCAGCTCCCGGATCGCGATGATCCCCAGAAGCGACGAATCCTTGATCAATGAGATGAACTGGCCCGCCAGAGGCGGCAGAATCCGGAGCATGGCCTGGGGCAGGATCACATGGGTCATGGACTGGATGTAGTTCATCCCCAAAGAGCGGGAGGCCTCGGTCTGCCCCCGGTGGATCGACTGGATCCCGGCCCTCACGATCTCGGCCACATAGGCCCCGGCAAAGATGGCAAGAGAGGCCACGCCGTACCAGAGGGAGGGGATCGGCGGGATCCCTTGCCGGGAGAGAAGATTGTTGATGATGGTGCCGAAGACGAAGTACCAGAGGTAGATCTGCACCAGCAGCGGAGAGCCCCTGATGAATTCGATGTAGGTTATGGAGAGCCACTTGAGGCAGGGGTTGTCCGATACCCGGGCCAGACCCGCGAAAAGGCCGATGAGGATGCCGAAGATGATCGCGATAAAGCTGACCTGAAGCGTCATCCAGAGGCCCTGGAGGAGAATCCCGGGCCGGGTCACCTCGTATGCAGCCAGCACATCTCCGGGAAAGATGAAATCCCCCTCATAGACCCGGATGCCGTCGGCCGGCACCTCATAGGTTTCGGTTTCGGTATCTCCGGCCACGGTCAACGCGGCCTTTTTCTTGTGCCTGGCAATGCTGGCCACCTCGCCCTCGATATCCGCGCGGATCTCGATCTCCTGGGTGGATATGAAATACTGGGGAACCCGGTACCATCTCCAGACATAATCGACCTCGTTGGTGGCATACCAGAGGAGAAAGATCAGCATGCCCATAATGCCGACAAAAGAGGCTTTCCAGAACGTGTAATAGGCTTTGCTTCTTCGATGCATCATAATCTATGGCAGCTCTCGGGAAGGCGGGTTGAAAAGGACAAGGGAGGCCGAATCGAACCGGATCGAAAAAGATCGAACAAAATTGAAAAGGATCGAACAGGATCGAAAATGGCCCCCCTCCCGGGTCTGTCTCTTTACTCCTGAATCTCCTTCATCCAGGCGGTGCCTTTGATCCACTTATTGTAGATCCGCTCATACCGGCCGTCGTTCTTGACCTGGCGGAGAAAGTTGTTCAGCCAGTTCAAAAAGTCGGGGTCCCCCTTGTTGATGGCCCATGCCAGAGGCTCGTAGGTAAAGGGCTCGTCCAGGAAGATGACCTTGCCCTCGCCCTGCTGAGCGTAGAGATAGACGCAGTTGGGCAGGTCATAGACATATGCGTCGGCCCGGTTGTTCAGGACCTCCAGGAAGGCCTCGGTCTCGGTCTCGAAGGACTTGTATGTGGCCTTGGGAATGTTACGCTTGACTGCCTGCTCTCCGGTGGTTCCCAGCTTGGAGGTGACGGTGTATTTCTTGTCGTTGAGATCCTTGTAGGATTTCACGTCCCCTTCGTACTTCTTGTTTAAAAGGATGGTCTGCCCCACGATGATGTAGGGATCGGCAAAGAGTACCTTCAGGTTACGCTCCTGGGTCACGGTCATGCCGGACATTATGATGTCGAACTTGTTGCTCAAAAGTGCGGGGATGATGCCGTCCCATGCGGTGTTGACCGGAACGAACTTCACGTCCATGGCCTTTGCCATCTCTTTGGCCATGTCGATGTCGAATCCGACGAAGTTGCCGTTCTTGTCGGTCATTTCAAAGGGGACGTACCCGGCCTCGAACCCGACCCGAAGCTCTCCTCTTTTGAGGATGTCCTCCAGGGTCGAACTCCGAGCCAGCTCGATGTCCGCACCAAATGCCGCGGTACACATCATCAGCACCAGGGCGCCTGCAATTGTCGCTCTTGTCCAACCTTTCAGCATTGTCATTTTCCTCCCTTTTCTCGTTTGTAGTAAAATAATGAATGGTCTCTTCAGTAGGACTTCCCCTCGGTCAGCAGCTCCCGAAATACCATCCGCACATTGCACTGGGGGCATTTCGGCAGTTCTTCCATAGGAAGATAGACGATCTCCGTATGATTTTTGCATTTTGGGCAGATGACTTCCGCCGCCTGTTTTCTGCTTCCCCTCGCCATTTCCCGTTTCCTCAATTTATGAGTAATTCTAACCAGTAAAGAGCCTTATACCGCAGTTATCCGCGGATGTAAACGATTATTTCATATAAAGGTGGGCACGCGCCCGAATCAGGCTTGACACAAGGCCCGGGCCGTCGGTAGTATGGATTTTTGGAAAAAATGGTGCAACCGCTATCCATCAACCGACGGAGGGGAGATATGCCACGGAAAAAAACGGTTTCCACCCAAGTTCTGCTGAAAGACCCCAGGGTACAGGATATCACCAGCAACATCAACCCGGAGATCATCGAACGACGGAAAAATCTGCCCCCGATCTGCGATGTCTTCAACAAGCCCTACACTCTCCTGCAGGAGACGGATCAATACACCTTCCGGATCCACAGCGAGGCAGCCCGCCAACTGCCCGGCATCATCGACAACAAGGTGCAGAAGATCATCGGAACCGACGACCCGGACCCGGAGCTGAAAAGCCGGTATGAAAAGGCCAGAAATATCGGCATCGTCTTCTCGGGGGGCCCCGCGCCCGGGGGCCACAATGTCATCGCGGGGCTTTTCGACGCTGCAATGGCGGCAAATCCCGAAAGCCGGATCTACGGTTTTCTGCTGGGTCCCGACGGCATCATCGAAAACGAGGCTGTGGAGATCACGAAAAAGATGGTGGACCGGTTTCGGAACCTGGGCGGCTTCGGCATGATCAAGACCGGAAGGGCCAAGGTCGATACAAAAGAGAAGATGGAGCAATCGCGCCAGACCTGCAAGGCTCTGGGGCTGGACGCGCTTGTGATCGTGGGCGGGGACGACTCCAACACCAATGCGGCCTTTATGGCACAGGAGCTGCTAAAGGACGGGGTGCAGGTGATCGGGGTTCCCAAGACCATCGACGGCGACATCCAGGTGCGGGATGCCGAGGGCAACAGCCTCTGCGCGATCTCCTTCGGGTTCCACTCCGCGGCCCGGGGCTTTTCCAGCGAGATCGCAAATCTCTGCACCGACTGCAGCTCCGATGTCAAATACTGGCACATCTGCAAGGTCATGGGCCGGGTGGCCAGCCATCTGGCCCTGGAAGTGGGACTCCAGACCCATGCAAACGTGGTTCTCATCGGCGAGGAGATGGCCGACTATGTCGATGTCGAGCGCATCCGGCGGGCCGAGGCGCAGGGAACTGTTGACTATACGGCCTACGGCATGACCCTGCGCCACATGTCCCGGGTGATCTGCGACGCGATCGTGCGCCGGGCCGCCGTGGGCAAGAGCTACGGTGTTCTGGTGCTTCCCGAGGGGGTGCTGGAGTTCGTCAACGAGATCCAGGTCTTCATCATCAAGTTCAACTCCATCATCGCGGCCTACAACAGGGATCATGACACCGATTTCCACACCGACTTCCCCCTGCTGGAGGAGAAGCTCGAATACCTCCGGCGCATGGCCCGGCGCTCCAGAGAGGATGGGGGCTTTACGGTCTGGAACACCCGGGATGACGATCTCTTTAACGACCTTCCCATCTTCTTCCAGGAGGGTCTCCTCATGGAGCGGGACAGCCACGGCAACTTCCAGTTCTCTCAGGTGGAGACCGACAAGGTGATCATGGGGCTGGTCAAGGACTACCTCAATATCTTGAAGGAGAACGGGGTCTACAAGGTCGGCATCGAACGGGAATACTACCAGAAGAGCATCCGGAAATCGGGGCTGGATGCCGATTATTACGGGAAGATCCTCTTTCGGAACTACACGGAGAACGGCTCCCATCTCCTGGTCAGAGAGTCGATCATCTCCCTGAAGACCCTGCGCCAGGCCCTGGAGGATGCAGGAGCCATCAAGCCCGGCGAGAAGATCCATAGTGCGGTGGAGGCCATCTACAAG
>JAABSZ010000160.1:0-8877 GCA_011390135.1 Desulfobacteraceae bacterium
GAGCCGACCCCGAAGATCATGGCCTCGCTGATCTTCAGCCCGTGATGGGAGAGGAGATTGGAGAGCACACCGGTCTCGCAGTGGGCCGACTGCTGGTGTTGGAATGGAATTCGGATATCTTTCATCGGCGCTTCTCCCGGTTCGGTTCATGGCCGGATTTATGTTCTGATTTAAGCTCGGAATCGAAACCGAATTTAAGCTCGGAATCGGATTCGGAATCGAAACCGGATTTGAAATCGGATTCAGGAACAAGTCCGAGCTGCTCCGTTGAAATCCCGAAGATATCGGCATACCGACGACGCATCTCCGGCTTCATCTTATCAAACCCACCCGGCTTGAGATGGCGCCCCACCCGCCACCGGCTGATCCCGGCATAGCTGGCCAGCAGGCCCGGGTCCATAAGATTTACAGCCATATAATAGGCCAGGGGGCTGCGCGCTCCGGATGCGATCTTTTGGATCACCTCTGCGACCCCGGCTTCGATCTGCTCCCACGCCTGGGCATTGGCCGCGTTCTTGGCCTCCCATCCGAGGCTCTGCACTTTGACGTACCTGCCGTCCCGGTCCACGGCATAAGCGATCTCCTTCACCCCATCGTTCATATCATGATCCTGGGGCACATCCTGCTTTTTCATCTCCTGCCCTCTCCAACAGATCCCCCGTTCGATTTCCGCCAGGGGATTCCAATGGTTGAAAATGTCCCAATATCCCCGAAAAGGAGATGATTGTCAACCGGTATGCCCGGTTTTGGCCGGTTTTCCCCGGGTATGCCCCGGCTCCTTTGAAACCTTTGGCTTGCGCTCTCTGCACAACTGTGAGAAAAAGGAACCCAAAAAGGGACTGCAAAAAGGGACTGGAAAAGGAAAAGCAAAAAAGATGCCGGAAACCCAACACCACAAACTGACCCATGAGATCGGCCTCACCGTGCCCTTTCACGATCTGGACCCCATGCACATCGTCTGGCACGGCAACTATTTGAAATATTTCGACCGGGCCCGGTTCGCTCTTTTCCAGGCCGGAGGGATCGACCTCTACCAATATTCCATGGAGAAGAACTGCATCTTTCCGATCACCCGGACCTCGGCAAAGTACATCATCCCGCTCCGGCACAACGATGAGATCATCTGTAGGGCCGCGGCCCGGGAGGCATCGGTCAAGATCGTCATCGACTTCGAGATCCGGCGGGCAGGGGACGGCGCGGTCTGCGTAAAAGGGCAGGGGGATCAGGTTGCGGTGAAGGTTCCGGAGATGGAGACCCTCTATGAGATCCCGGTCGATGTGCGGAATGCCCTGGGATTTGAATAGAAAACCGCGGATCTTCGATGATGAATCAAGGATATCGGAAAGCCGGTGAGAGATGCCCCTTATGATGGATGATGCCCTGAAAGCGGCCTTTCTTGAGGATGCCTCTTATGATGGATGATGCCCTGAAAGCGGCCTTTATCGCGGGCGCGGAAAGACTTTCGGCCTGGGCCGACCTGATCGACAGCATCAATGTCTTTCCGGTTGCAGACGGCGACACTGGCCGCAACCTCGCGGTCAGCCTCGCCCCCCTTCGGTGTATGGACGGGGACCCGGAAAAGACGATCCGGCAGCTTCTCTTCGCGGCTGCGGGAAATTCCGGCAATATCGCGGCCCGCTTCTTCGCGGGATTTCTGACCGCGCAAACGCGGGAGGATCTGCCCGAAGCCGCACAGAATGGCCGGGATGCAGCATGGGCTGCGGTGGCCGATCCCAAAGCCGGAACCATGCTCACCATATTCGATGTGCTGGCCCAAACCTGGGAGAAAGATCCTGAAGGGGCCCGGATGATCGAGCAGTTGGAAGAGGCCGTGAAATCGACCCCGGATCTTCTGCCGGAGCTGAACGCGGCCGGTGTCGCGGATGCGGGCGCGCTCGGGATGTTCATCTTCTTCGAGGGGTTTTTCGCGTCCCTCCATAGATCTGTTAAAGATTTGGTTCCGGCCACCGAGCGCTTCAAAAACCTGCTGAGGATCTCGGCAGATTACCGGGGAAGCCGGGAGAGCGGCCACTGCATCAGCGCAGTCATCCGGCTGGACCGTTCTTCGGATGCCGCGTCCATAGAGGAACTTCTGGAGACGGATGAGAGCCTGGTGGTTCTGCCGGAGGGGCAGAGCCGGAAATCCGGAAAGAGTCGGGAATCCGGAAGCCGGGTAAAGGTTCATTTCCATACCGAGGATGCCGAAAAGGCGAGAAAAAGGCTTGGCTCTGCCGGAGCCATCGAAACCTGGGGGGATGAGGATCTGGGGGAGCAGACCGCGGATTTCGGCCGCACCATCGAAACGGGCCCCATCCATATCATGACCGACGGGGCCGGCTCCATCACCCGGGCCTGGGCCAGAAGATACGGCATCACCCTCCTCGACAGCTATATCCTTGCCGGAGAAAGGGCCGTTCCCGAAACCGCATTTTCCTTAGATGAACTCTACTCTTTCATGCGCAGCCGCGGCAGGGTCTCCACATCCCAGGCATCGGTTTTCGAGCGGCACCAGCATTACGAAAGCATCCTGAGCCGCCATGAAAAGGCCCTTTACCTCTGCGTAGGATCGGTCTATACCGGAAATTACGAGACCGCAACAGCCTGGAAAGGGAAGAACGACCCCCAAAACCGGCTGACGGTGATCGACACGGGCGCGGCCTCGGGGCGGCTGGGGCTTTCGGTGATCGCGACCGCAAGGATGGCGCAGAAGGCCGATGATCCGGCGGCCGTGATCCGTTATGCAAAAAAAGCGGTTGCGGAATGCGAGGAGTATATCTTTCTGGACTCTCTCCGGTATCTTGCGGCCGGGGGACGGCTTTCAAAGACAAAATCCTTTTTCGGGGATATGCTGAAAAAGAAGCCGGTGATAAGCCCCCTTCCGGGTGGCGCTGAAAAGGCCGGCGTGGTGCGGGACAGTGAGGGGCAGGTGCGGTTTGCGCTGGAGAAGCTGGAAAGGGCGGCGGAGAAGGGGGGGATTTCCTCCATTATGCTTGAATATACCGACAACCGGGAATGGGTGGAAGATAAGGTGCAAAAGGAGATTCGGGCGCGGTATCCGGATACGGAGATTCTACTGATGCCGATGTCTTTGACTTCCGGGGTTCATATGGGGCCGGGGACTTGGGGGGTGGCGGTTTTACCAAGGCAGAAATATTGATCTGATGGAATTTTGAAACCATGATGAGATCCAAAAATGACACTCTTTCGTGATCAGGATTACCTTTCCGGCTTGGTGCGGGAGTTATGTAAAATGCCCCGTGAAACAGAGTGGATTGGGTTTAAGGCGAATATGCGAGATCCGCAGGCTATCGGTGAGTATATTTCGGCTCTGGCGAATACAGCAGCCTTGCACAATAAACCCTGCGCTTATTTGCTCTGGGGAATTGAGGATGAGACACACGCTATTATCGGCACCTCATTTGACCCGAAGGCTCACCAAAAGGGGGCTGAGGAGTTGGAAAGCTGGTTGTTGAGATTGCTCAACCCACGGATCGATTTCCGCTTTTGGGAGGTTTGGGTCGATGAAAAGCGTGTCATAATATTGGAGATCAATAGCGTTTCTCGACGCCCGGTTGCATTCAGCGGTGTCGAATACATTCGGGTCGGTACAAACAAGAAGAAAATCAAGGATTTTCCGGAAAAGGAGCGCACCCTCTGGCGCATATTTGACCGAGTCCATTTTGAAAGCGAAATTGCCGTAGAGCGGGCCAGTTCGGATGAGGTGTTACTCACCCTCGACTATCCTGCCTACTTTGATCTGCTCGAAATACCTCTTCCTGATGGTCGTGAAGCTATTCTAAACGCATTGAAAAGTGATCGATTGATTGTGCCATGTGATGCGGGGGGATTTAACATCACGAACCTTGGAGCGATTCTTTTTGCCAAACGGCTTGAGGATTTTCCCTCCTTGAAGCGAAAAGCGATACGAGTCGTCCAATATCGGGGCAGGGATCGTATTGAGACCCAAAGAGAGCAGGCGGAGAGCAAAGGCTATGCAAATGGTTTCGAAGGACTGCTCTCTTTCATCAATGGTTTGGTACCGGCAAATGAAGTCATTGGCAAAGCACTCCGCCGAACAGTCCCGATGTTTCCGGTGCTGGCAGTTCGTGAGTTGGTCGCAAATGCCCTTATCCACCAGAACTTTTTTATCACTGGCGCTGGCCCCATGTTGGAGATTTTTGACGATCGTATCGAAATCACCAACCCAGGTGAGCCGCTCGTGGATACCCGACGTTTTGTAGACACTCCGCCCAAATCTCGTAATGAAGCCTTGGCTTCAATGATGCGGCGGTTCCGGATATGTGAGGAACGCGGTAGTGGGATCGATAAAGTAATTGCACAGGTCGAGCTTTTTCAACTGCCTGCCCCATTGTTCGAAGTTCCGCCGGAATTCACCCGTATTGTCCTTTTTGCCCACCGCCCATTGGCCAAAATGGACAAGGCCGATCGAATACGGGCGTGCTATCTGCATTCCTGTTTGAAGTGGGTGATGCGGGATTATCTGACCAACGCATCGTTACGCAAAAGATTCGGCGTTGAGGAGCGAAATAAAGCCGTCATATCGCGATATATCCGTGAAACTGTCGAAGCAGGCATGATTAGGCCTTTTGATGAAGATGCTGCAAAACGGCTTATGAAATATGTTCCTTATTGGGCATGATGGCTGTACAATAAATTGATTGCTCATTGGTAGAATTACATTATCGGATACCGATATCTATATAACTCTCTGATTAAACACATTAAGTAGATGCGGGGTTTTAATTGATGGGTAATTGATTGGCGGATGAAAAATATTTGATATTACCGGGCAATGTTTCGAATCATGCACCAAAGGGCTGTGCCGATAGCGTGACAGCTACGGAAAGCCGGAATTCGTCGGGATGGAAGAAGGTTTTGACTATCATGTTGGAGTATACCGACAACCGGAAATGGGTGGAAGATAAGGTGCAAAAGGAGATTCGGGCGCGGTATCCGGATGCGGAGATTTTTATCAAAGAAGGTGTGACTTACAAAATTGAAACAAGAACGCTCTTGCATGATGATGATCCGTGGGACAATCTTGATATCGAGGAGATCGCTGTTGACACAGGCATCGAAGATTTTGCAGAAAACCATGATCGTTATCTTTACGGCACAATGTAAAATGGAAACAATCCGCATTGATATACCGGATGTTATCTGGAAATCTCATGGCAACAATGCCAGTTCCATAAGAGAAGAGGCAAAACGAGGGCTTGTCATATGGGAATATCTGAACGGAAATCTGACAATCGGAGAGTGCGGCGAGATCCTGGAGACAGGCTATAGGGGATTTTTGGAGCTGTTATGGAACCGAGGGATTCCGACCGACGCTCTCAGCCAGGATGAATTGGATTCTCAACTCAGCCATTTGCGGGAGATCGTTGATTCCAAGTGAAAATCGTCACTGATACAAGTCCGCTGATCGCTCTTGCCAAAATTGATCATTTGTGGATATTGGACTTACTCCTGACACTGTTTTGGAAAATGGACATACAAAATCCAATATCCATGCGGGTTTCGGGCTAATTTGAGTGTCCATTTTTTATCCAAACAAAATCAACCAATTAGCCTGATTCTGGCAAAAGAGTGTCAGGAGTGAGTTGAGAAGAGAAAAAACGCGGGATCGATCTCCACATAGGTTTCGGACCATCGGATGGCGACTGCGGAAAGATAGATAAAGAATGCAGAGGCAAATATGGCAATATACCCCAGCATGGATCTTCTTCTGGTATCGGACATTGAGTTTCTCCCCTCTCAATTCAACGATTGATCATGCTTTATTGTATGGAGAGGAAGAGAGAGATGTCAATAAATTGATGCTTTTACATTATATTTCCAGACAGTTGGAACTATGTCGGATCTTCGGCATCGAAAAAATCGTGAATGTCCGGCTCCCGGGCTTCGATCCCTTTCCGTTTGAGGATATCGTAGTAGGTCATGATCCGCCGCACATACAGAACCGGCTCCGTGCCCCGGCAGTAGCCGTAGATCGCGTCGTTGTAGAACTCCTCCTTCATCAGCAGCGGCAGCATATCGGCAAGCACGGGCCACCGGTTCGGGTCCAGGTTTCGGTCCCTGGCCAGATTCCGGGCGTCCAGGATATGGCCCTGCCCGACGTTGTAGGCGGCCAGCGCGATCAGAAGACGGTCATCTCCGGTGGCCTTGTCAAAGAAGTCGTAGAGCTTTTTGAGATGCCGTGTCCCGGCTGCGATGTTCTCTTCGGGATCGTAGAGATCGGCCACGCCGTAGCTTCGTGCGGTCCGGCGGGTGAGCTGCATCAGGCCGTAGGCCCCGGCAGGGCTTTTGGCCCTCTCTTTGAAGTGGGATTCCTGATAGATCTGGGCCGCGATCAGGCGCCAGTCCATTTCATGCTGCTCTGCCATCTCTTTGATGATCGGCTCGTATTCGGGCAGACGGGTTTCGATCCGGTCATGAAACGCGGTCAGATCCATATCATCGAAATATTGGGGGTCTGAATAGTATCGCGTATAGATCTCCGTAAATGTCCCGTCCTGCTTTGCCGCGAGGAAAAACCGGTCTATCCGTTCCAGCAGCCGATAGGACCCCTTGTCCACGGCCCAGCCGATATGCTCCTTCGGGCCGATGGACCCCCGGGCCTCGGCATCGGGATAGTAGCGCCGGTTGAGCATGGCTACGTTGCTGTCCGCGATGGTGACTTCGATCTCCTTTTCGGCCACCTGCCGGATCAGCTCCTCCGTGGAGAGGTTCTCATGAAGGATAACTCGGATATCAAGCCCCCGGGCAACCATCATTTGGAGTCTCTGGGCATAGGTGGTTCCACGCCGGACATGGACTTCCCGGCCCTCCAGATCCTCCGGGCCCACAATTTCGGAATTATCCCGGTGGACGATGATCTGCTGCTCGATGGCCAGATATCCGTGGCTGAAGCCCACCTCTCCTCTTCGCGGCTTTGTGATTGTGAGGCTGGACGCGATGAAATCGCCTTTGCCCTCGAGAAGATCCGGGATCATCTCCTCCCAGTGGTGAGCCACTTCCACCTTCAGCTCCACCCCCAGATAATCGGCAAAGGCCCTGGCCAGATCATACTCGAAGCCCATGGGCTCGTTCCGGTAGAGATAGTAGCAGTGCGCGTTGTTTCGGGTGATGACCCGAATCTCTCCCCGGCGGAAGATCTCGTCGAGTACCGTCACCGGCTCCCGTTCATATCGGTAGAACAGGATGAATCCGATGGAAAAGAGAAGAACGAGAAGGTAGAGCCTGCGCCGCTTAGGATCGGTTATGGAACGGATCATGTTTGACAGATTGAAATCTAAAACGCGCCGAGTTGGCAGGGCTTGATCCGGATGTTCAGGGTCTCGCATCCCCGGCCCACGGTCAGCTTGGGAAGATCGAGCGCGGATGCTATCTCCCAGGCTTCGGCACAGGAGATCCGGCCATCCTGCTGGGCATCGAGGATCTTCTTCTCCAGTTGAGGATCGAGATCTGACCGATCCTCAAAGGGCGTTGAGATCTTCTTTTTCTCCCCGTACCCGAAGAGGCCGAGCTGGCATTTGACCAGCCGCAGGTTCATCAGATCCGCGGTTCTGCCGACTGCCCCCGGTTCGACCTGCAGATTTGCGGCCGCATCAAATGCGACCGCACATGGAATCTCCCCGTTCTTCTGCCGCTTTGCCAGTTCTGCCTCGACGGACGGATCGGCCGCGGCATCTGCGCCATGCTTTTCCGAAAATTTTTTTCCTTTGTCAGATCCCATCTGTTGCTCCTTTTTCAATTCTGGTGTAAGATAGTATTCCATCCAAAATGAACGGATGCGCAATTCGGAATGCCTCTATGAAAATGTTTACCGGATCACCTTAGCACACTATTTCTCTTGAATAAAGTAGAACGCTCTGTTACGAACGGGGAATGAATCGATTCTCTCCTCGAAAGACCGCTATGTCCCAATCCATCGAACGGAAAAAGACGAGACAGATTTACGTCGGCAATGTAGGGGTCGGCGGAACCGCGCCCGTGTCGGTGCAGTCCATGACCAATACCGACACCCGGGATGTGGAGGCCACTGTTGCCCAGATCGGCCGATTGGAAGCAGCGGGATGCGAGATCATCCGGGTTGCGGTTCCGGATATGGAAGCGGCCGGGGCAATTGAAAGGATCAAGGAGCAGATCGGCATCCCCCTGATCGCGGACATCCACTTCGACCACCAGTTGGCCATCGCATCTGCCGAGGCCGGCGCGGACGGTCTTCGGATCAATCCGGGCAATATCGGCGGCCCCAGGCGGCTGGAGCGGGTGGTCCGGATTGCAGAAGAGCGGTACATTCCCATTCGGGTCGGGGTCAATGCCGGGTCTCTGGAGAAGGAGATCCTGAAGAAATATGGGGGAAAAGCGACTCCCCAAGGGATGGTCGAGAGCGCGATGGGCCATGTGGAGCGGCTGGAGGCCCTCGGCTTCGACCGAATCAAGATATCCATCAAGGCCTCGGACATCGACCGGACTCTTTCGGCCTACCGGCTCCTCTCGGAGAAGACCGACTATCCCCTTCACATCGGCGTCACCGAGGCCGGGGGGCTCTACTCCGGGATCGTGAAGTCGGCCATCGGCATCGGCATGCTTCTCTCTGAAGGGATCGGCGACACCCTGCGGGTATCGCTGACCCGGGACCCGGTCGAGGAGGTTCGGGTCGGCTATGAGATCCTGAAGGCGCTGAAGATCCGGCAGCGGGGGCCTGAGATCATCTCCTGCCCCACCTGCGGACGGTGCGAGATCGACCTCTTCACGGTTGCCGAGACTGTGGAGCGGGAGCTGATGACCTGCCTTGCGCCGATAAAAATCGCGATCATGGGGTGTGTGGTCAACGGCCCCGGGGAGGCA
>JAABSZ010000161.1:0-8865 GCA_011390135.1 Desulfobacteraceae bacterium
ATCGGCCCGGTTCCCATGATGAAATTCGTCTCCAAGCTGACCGAGGGGTACAACGCGCCCACAATGGTGAGCCTCAACCCGATCATGGTGGACGGCACCGGGATGTGCGGCGGCTGCCGGGTGACGGTGGGCGGCGAGACCCGGTTCGCGTGCGTGGACGGCCCCGAGTTCGACGGCCACAAGGTCGATTACGACGAGCTGATGAAGCGCCTCCAGGCCTACTGCGAGGATGAGAAGCGGTGTCACGAGGATTACTGCAGAATGCAGGGGATCTGAGGGTGGTGGCTGGTGGATCGTGGTTTGTGATTGGTGGATAGTGGCTGGTGATTGGTGGGATCTGAAAAGTTGAATCTTCAGACACCTTACGATATCAGGAGGAAATTATGGCGGAAAAGAGCGAAAAGAAGAAGAGACCTTCCCGGCAGCCCATGTCGGAGCAGGCCCCGGAGGTGCGCCGGAGAAACTTCGAGGAGGTTCCCCTGGGATACACCCCGGAGCAGGCGCAACTGGAGGCCGAGCGGTGCCTGCAGTGCAAGAACCCGAACTGCGTGGCCGGCTGCCCCGTGAGCGTCGATATTCCGGGATTTATCGGGCTGATCAAAGAGGGGGATTTCACGGCCGCGATCCGGAATCTCTGGTCAAAAAACAGCCTGCCCGCGGTCTGCGGACGGGTCTGCCCTCAGGAGGCCCAGTGCGAGGGGGTCTGCATCGTCGGCAAAAAGGGGGAGCCGGTGGCCATCGGCAACCTGGAGCGGTTCGCGGCCGATTATGAGCGGGCCCACGGCACGGGCGAACTGCCGCCCAAGGCCGGGCCCACGGGTAAGAAGATGGCGGTGGTCGGCTCTGGCCCATCGGGCCTGACCGTGGCCGGGGATCTGATCGTCAAGGGCCACGATGTCACGGTGATGGAGGCATTTCACAAGCCGGGCGGGGTGCTTGTTTACGGCATTCCGGAGTTCCGGCTTCCCAAGGAGATCGTGGCTCAGGAGGTTCACTTTCTGGAGCGGCTCGGGGTCAAGGTGGAGACCAATGTGGTGGTGGGCAGAACCGTTGATCTGGACGAACTCTTTGAAGAGGGGTACGATGCGGTCTATGTCGGCGTCGGGGCCGGCCTTCCCCGGTTCATGAACCTCCCCGGCGAAAACCTCATAGGCATCCTCTCGGCCAACGAGTACCTCACCCGGGCCAACCTGATGAAGGCGTACCTCTTCCCCGAGGTTGACACCCCGATCCCCATGGGAAAGGATGTGGTGGTGCTGGGCGCGGGGAATGTGGCGATGGATTCAGCGAGAACCGCAATGCGGCTGGGTGCGGACCGTGTGCGTGTCGTCTACCGGAGATCCCGGGATGAGATGCCGGCCAGGGGGGCCGAGATCCACCATGCCGAGGAGGAGGGGATCGAGTTCTTCCTGCTGACCACGCCGACAGAGTTCATCGGCAACGATCAGGGACGCCTCACCGGGATGAAGTGTATCGAGATGGAGCTGGGGGAGCCGGATGAGTCGGGCCGGCGAAGACCTGTTGCGGTGGAGGACTCTGAATTCCACATGGATTGCGATTTGGTGATCGTCGCGGTCGGCTCCGGCGCAAATCCGCTGCTGACAAGCGATACACCCGATATGAAGCTCAACAGTTGGGGCTATATCATCACCGACCCCGAGACCGGCAAGACCACCAAGAAAGGGGTCTGGGCCGGCGGCGACATCGTCACGGGTGCGGCCACGGTGATCCTGGCGATGGGCGCGGGACGGAACGCGGCAGATTCCATCCACAAGTATCTCACCTTGGGCTGGTAACGCGCTTTACCATCCGATCCGGTCCGATGCAGTCCGATGCGGTGCGGAAGAGAATTGGACCCGGCCTTTCCGGCCGGGTCAACCCCATTGCCAATGGAATATCCGTTACCCTTTCGCACCGGGTATCTTGGCCGGGGCGATCCCCGTAAGGCTGGAATCCCCATCGGCCTCCCCCCGCTGAATCACGCTGAAGGAGCCATCGGTCTCCAGCACCACCGCTTCCACCGCTTCCAGAGTGGCAAACCCTGAAGAGCGCACCGCAGTTCTCACCTCTCCTTTGGTCAGCCGCTCCTTCCGCAGAGCATCTTCAAGGAATTTTCCCTGGTAGAAGAGCAGCGCGGGATCTCCGGTAATGGCATGGTGGAGCGATTGGATTCGGACGCTGGTATAGTTGACGATGTACTGCATTCCGATTAGGAGGATAAAGGCCAGCGCACCCCGGACAATGCTGATATCCTCGTTGAGCAGAATCGCGGCCAGAGTCGATCCCAGGGCAATCGTGACCACGAAATCAAAGGCGTTCATCTTTGAAAGGGTCCGCTTGCCAGAGATGCGCAGCAGCACAATCAGGGTGATATATGCCAACACGCCGACAACCAGCGTCCGGAGCAGCACCTGCCAGTCTTCGAAAAAATAGTTTACCAAATTCGCCTCCCCTTTTTTCCTCGGGTTTTTTCAATGTTCCATCACGTCTGTTTCTCCACAATTGTATCACAAAAGATGGCTGCCCTGCAGGGAGAATTTTGAAACAGAGCCGTATAAGGTGATGGGAACCGCATCCAATGCCCATTTTTTTTAGCCCAAAAAGGGAAGAGAAGAAAAAAAAACAGAGCCGCTTAAAACCCCGGCAATCGAAACTTCATGGTCACCTCACCGGTCTCCCGGTCGATTTTGATCATCCGGCTCTTTTCATCCACAGGAGCCATCTTCTTTCCGGTGGCCATCTCCAGAACCCCGCTGAGGAACTGCACCCCGGAGTTCAAGACCGCCTCTATCTTCTCCGGGGCCTGGGATTGCAGAAAATTTCCGCTGATCTCCTCTCCGCCGCTTCCGCCGGCCGTTTTGGCAGCGACTTCCCCGGCCATTTCAGACATCTCCGCTTCGGCATCGGGCTCCTCTTCTGCATCGTAGGCCAGCGGCGTCTCCTCATCCCGGAGGGCCTCCGGGTTCAGGAAATGGGGCGTATCTTCGGGAATCTCGTCCGAGGGGCGATCTTTCTGCGGCTCTGCATCCGCGGGTTCCTCGCCCATCATCTTCCGCAGTTCGTTGAGCATCTCCGCCCTCTTCTCGGTCGTGAACTCCACCTTGTCGGTGGTGCCGTCGAAGACGCCCTTGAAGAGATCGGTCTTGAGCTGAATCCCGGCCATGATCCGCTCTTCGATGCTCGCCTTCATCACCAGGTTGACCACGTTGATGCACTTGCTCTTCTGGCCGATGCGGATGACCCGGCTGATCCGCTGGTTCATCTTCGCGGGGTTCCAGGGGAGTTCGAAGTTGATCACGCAGTCAGCGGCCTGAAGGTTGAGGCCCGTGCCGCCCGCGTCCGTGGAGAGGAAGACCTTGCAGTCCGGGTTTTGGCTGAACTCGTCGATGAGGGCCTGGCGCTTCTTCACCGGAACCTTGCCGGTCAGCTCCACAAAAGGGATGCCCGCGTTGGAGAGCTGTTTTCCGATAAGAAAGGTCATCGCGGTCCACTCGCTGAAGATGACCACCTTCCGGTTGCTCTCGAAGACAAGCTCCTCTAAGATCCCCTCCAGCTCCTTGAGCTTTGGAGAGAGGTGGGTCTTCCGGTCGATGAGATAGGTGGAATCGCAGACCCGGCGCATGAGCAGCAGCAGCTCCTGTATCCGCCGCAGATCCATGGGCGTGAGATACTTCTTGTTGAGCAGAGGCATCAGCATCTGCATGTAGCTGGCGTGTATATTCTGCTGCTGTTGCGTCATGTCCAGGTAGTAGGTGTTGACCACCTCCTGGGGGAGTTCTTTCAGCACGTCTGCCTTGCGCCTGCGGATCACGATCGATTTGAGCCGCTGGTGGAGCAGGTCCAGGTTCTGATATCCCAGAATCTTTCCCTTTTTGTTCCGGCTCAGCATGAAGTGGTCTGCCGCGAATTTCCAGAGGGGGGAGAGCATGTGCGGGTCCAGAAACTGGACTATGGAGTAGACATCCTCCAGCTTGTTCTCCAGCGGGGTTCCGGTCAGCACCATCGCATGTTTCCGGGGGATGCGCTTGACCGCGTCTGCGGTCTTGGTGTTGAAGTTCTTGATCCGCTGGGCTTCATCCAGAATGATCAGGTCCGGCTTGAACCGGGAGATGACCCCTACATCCCGGAGCACGGCCTCGTAGTTGGTGATCTTGAAAAGGCGCGGGTCATTTTCATAGGTGTTCTCCCGCTGCTGGGGGGTTCCGGCCACGATCGCGGCCTTTTCATCGGAAAACCGCTCGATCTCCCGCTTCCACTGCTCCTTGAGGGAGGCCAGGGTCACCACCAGCACCCGGTTGAAGTCGAAGATGTCCCGCTTGAGAATGGCCAGCACAATGGCCTGCAGGGTCTTGCCGAGACCCATCTCGTCGCCGATAAGGGCCGCCTTTTTGTAAAGCGCAAAGCGGATCCCATCGACCTGGTAGGGGTAGAGGCGGGTCTTGATCATCTCCAGGGGCGGCAGGGTTCCGTCGCCGGCCATCTCTGCAAGCTGGCGGTCCAGCAGGGCATCATCCAAGCGCTCAAAGACCGGCTCCTGAATCCGGACCCGTTTATTCCCCTCCAGAGCCGAGATCAGGGGAAGGATCTCGGTCAGGTCAGACTTACGAAAGCGGCCCTTCTCGTCGAAGTATTCCGGCAAGAGCGGCGCGATCTCCTCGATCTCGGCAGGGTCGCGCTCGCAGAAGAGCCGGGGGGCTTCATCGGCCGAATCCCAGTAGATGTCCAGAAAGGGGAAACGCTCTTTGGGCAGACGTTTTTTGTACTGGAGGTCCTTTTTCACCTCCCGGAGGGCAAAGATGAGATGTTTGCAGGTCTCGAGCCGGTTGGTGAGAAAGTCGGGGCAGGTGCAGTGGCCATGCTCCTTTTCCGGATCGAGAAGAGTTACCACATACTGCTTGTCGCCGGGAGTCTCCACCAGGTGTTCCCCCTTGAACATGTCTCCACGAATGAAGGTGAAGGATTCCGATGCGGATCGCTTCTTCCGGTCCTCAATGGCCTGTGCCCGGATCTCCTCCGGGGTCAGGTACGGCTCTTCGGGTTCCGCGTCCACTGTTTTGCCGGCTTCTTTGCCGGCTTCGGTTTTTTCCGGCACTTGTTTGCGAATCTGCCCTTTCCATCCGCCCCATCGATCCCGGATATCCAGCAGCACCGCGACCGAATGCTTGCAGCCCGGGCCCGGATAGGGGCAGTCGCAACGGGTTTCCACCCGGTCATCCAGGAATCGGATTCGGGTGGTGTAGTCGCCGTAATTGCCGTCCACCGCATAGGAGAACTCTCCTTTATCCGGGTCCGATTCGAAGCAGGAAAATGCGCCGTAACCGAAAAGGCGCTGGCCCCGTTTGTATATGATCTGGCTGTCCGCCACGTTCCGGCGGATGTAATCGTTGGTCAGTTCGAGCATTCAAGTCCCTCCTAAATGGAAGCGTTCCAAAATATTTTTTGAATGGGAAAACCCTGTTTTAAAGCCTCTGGATCAGATAGACATAAACCGGCAGCCGGCTCTGCTCCTTGATCTCATAAAACTGCGGCAGCAGCTCCCGCTTTTTGGGGCTGTCTTTCAGCGGAGACATATAGATCGCGCCCTTGCCCCGCGGCGGGGCCGGGGCATCCCGAAGCAGTTCCTCAAGGGACGAATAGTGTCCCTGAGAGAGCCCTTGGCCGATCAGAAAATTCCCGGTGATGTCGATGTTCGGATAATCCGAGTTGACCCGAAGCATCTTCTCGAATGCCTCCCGAACCTTTTCCGCGTTTATGGGTTTGCCGATCTCGGCCAGTGTCTGCGAGTCCGGGGATTCGAAGCCGATGTTGATATAGGTGTAAAAAGGAAGATCATCAATGGCTTCAAAGAGAGTCTCCGGAGATCGCAGAAGCGCATCCACACTTCCGAACAGGAAGAGTGTGGGCCGGTTTCCCCCCTCCCCTTTGAAGCCGAAAGCGTCAAAGGCATCGGATGCCGCAGGGCAGATCGCGCCTTCCCCGGATGCAAGCCCATCGTGATTTCCCAGAAAAAGTGAGTTGTAGTTACCGATATTGGGGCCGTAAAAATCTTTCAGCCGCCGGATCTGTTCCGCGATGTCGTCTTTCTTCCGCACCCGAAACCGGTTTTCCGTTTTGACGCAGCAGAATTTGCAGTGATAGAGACAGCCGTCTGCGATCATCAGGGGAACGATCTCGTAATCCACATGCCGTGTATCGGGCGGCAGCACAGAGATCCGGCCTCCGGAGATCTCCTGCAGCTCTTGGGCCCGCTGGTGCAGGGTCCGATGATCCATCGCCAGTATCCGCTGCACCAGATCCCTGGCTTTCGGGTGCAGCCGATCCCCCTGGGCTGCCATATACAGATCCCCGTAGAGCTGGGACCATGCCCCGAATGCATTCATGACGCTGGGATTGGAAAAGTAATTGACCTCCCAGACCGCATTGCCGGGATAAGGGAGACAGGGCAGATAGTATTCGCCGGTCCAGGAGATGAGCCCTTTGTCGCTGCTCTTGTCTCCTACCGTATAATAGACCCAGTCGTTGCCGTCGGTTCTTTTGAGCTGTTCCGCGGGATGGGGCCAGTCCACATTCGTGCCCCGGATGAACTTGATCTCTCCGTTGAGGTTGAAGACGAACTCATATTCTGCGGTTTTGATCTCGGAATATCGGCCGTACCGGCGGGGAAAGGTGGCCTTCGCAAGGAGGCCGGGGCCTTTTTTTTCGACGCTGATGGAGAAGCGCTGCTGCTGCGGGGGAATCATCATCTTTACCTCAGTTCCATAGTCAAGGGCTGATCAGGAAGAAACCCGGAAAAAGGCGTCATCGAATTCTGGCCGGTTTCGATACTTTTCCATGAAAAAACCGGGAAGCTGTTCCCTGTTTTCGATAAACGAGGGATCGATAGGGATACCGGCTTTGTGAAAGGCTTCGATGATGGTTTTCGGCTTTGGGGGACAGCCATTCACGGGGATGATCTCGTTCGGGCCGTTGTAATCCTTGTGAAGCTTGCACATGCAGCTTCCCAGAAGAATAGATGTTTTCATCTTCGGTGATGGCAACATCTGCTTTCCGGTCAGCACCTCGACCTCTTTCCAAGGCTCTCCGGTCCAGGCAAATGAGATGGCGGTCAGGATGACGGTTGTCAGTGCAGAGCAGTTGGTACACATGGAGAGATCATACTTGTGATAGGCCAGCCCCTTGATCCCCATTTTCTCCATCGGCAGGGGCAGGGTTCCCTCGGGATTGTAGGGGACATCGTATTTCAATGGTAAAGCGACAGCTTCCAATGGCTCTCCTGTCACCTCGATCTCCGATATTTTCGGAATCCGGCCTCGATTCTTCGCAGCATGTGCCAGATGAGGAACATCTGCGGGCGGATAGCCCAGGATCATAGCCCCGGTGAAATCTGCAGCCAATACATCTTTCGAAGCGATCAGCAGATCGGCTCTGTGCATCCGTCCATCGGGCCCCGGCCCCCGCTCGTTGGCATAGATGCCGTCGATCAGGGTACACATGGGCGGCATTCGATCGGCAAGGCGGGCCACCATGAAATGGAGATCCTTTTCCGGGTCCGGGCTGTGGCATTTCTTTCGGGAGGGGATGTCGATCAGCCCTTTGAGGTTTTTGATCCCCAGGCTGACAATGGTCTGGGCATGGGTCTTCAGGACCGGCAGGTTCACCACGAAATCGCTGGCCATACAGTCCGCATTGAAGGAAAGTTCGATCCCGTCTCCCAGATCCACTTTTTCAAAGGGGCGCTCAAACACATTGATGGTCTTGACGCCGTACCGTTCCCTCAGCCGGTGATATCCAAGGGATTCAAATGCATGGGCGATGGTACGGTTATCCTTGGGCTTCATGGTCACGGACCCTTCGCCGATGGTAATCTCCCGGACCCCGTGTTCTTTGAGAAGAACGACCATATCCTCCACGACCATAGAGGTGGTAAGCACGCCCCATTTCGGAAAGGCTGTGGCCATGGTCCAAAACACGATGTTCGGCTTGATGAAGACGTTGGCATTTGTCGGCAGATGATCCAGTCCGCCGGAGAGTGCGACAGCCTTTTGGACCGACTCCTGCGGCTTTTCAAATCGTACAATGGAAACAACAGGTTTTTTCATTTGACTTTCCAACTGATAAAAAAGAAAATAGAGAGAGCCGAAACGATGGCGTTACCGGTTAAATGGTGACTTGATAAAGAAAGCCTTCATGATATCTAAACCTTATCATAGATCTCCTTTAGAGGCAGTTCACAGCCGATGGATTCCAGCCGCACGAGATCATCTTTCCGGCTGAACTCCGTCAGCAGCCATTTCTCCCCCTGCCGGGCATAATGCTCGAACCGCATCTTATCCTGCGCCACCAGCACATACTCCTTCAGCGAATCGAGCTTTCGGTAATGGGCGAACTTCTCCCCCCGGTCATAGGCTTCCGTGGAATCGGAGAGAACCTCGATGATCAGCGAAGGGTTGAGGAGCGTATCGGAATGGGTATCCTCGAATTCCAATGGTTCACAAGTGGCAGAGAGATCCGGATAGGCATACATCCCGGTCTCGCTGACCTTGACGCGCATGTCGTTCACATAGGCCGCACAGGGGCGGTTTTTGAGCTGCGATCCCAGTTCTGCCGCGATGTTGAATGTGATCTGATTGTTCCGGCGGCTGGCACCGGCCATTGCCAGAACCGAACCCGCGATGTATTCGCTCTTCACATCCGAGCGGCGCTCGTTTTCCAGATACTCCGCCGGAGAACAAAGCCTTTCTTCAGCAGTCGCCTCCATACGTCACGCTCCTCGATTTCAATGAGACCGCACTATCTGCCGCAGCATTTCTTGTACTTTTTGCCGCTTCCGCAGGTGCAGGGATCGTTTCTCCCGACTTTCTTCTC
>JAABSZ010000162.1:0-8823 GCA_011390135.1 Desulfobacteraceae bacterium
ACCGCTTCTTTCTCTGCACCGGCTCCAGAGTCCATATCCCGAAAAATATCAAAAACCTCGAAACCACCGGCTATCTGACCAGTGACACGGTCCTGGAACTGACGGAGCTGCCGGAAAGCATCGCGATCATCGGCGGCGGGTATATCGCGGCCGAATATGCCCATTTCTTCTCTGCAATGGGGGCAAAGGTCGCGATCATCGGCAGAAATCTGCGACTGCTGCCGCAGGAGGAGCCGGAAGTCGGGGCATTTGTCCGACGGGCCCTTTCAGAGCGGATGGTGGTGCTTACGGGCCACGAGGTGGTGGAGGTGGGGGAGATCAGCGCGGGCAAGAAAAAGGTGGTGGCTCTCGATCTTTCCACGGGCAAACAGAAGAAGATTCTGGTGGATGCGATCCTGATCGCGGCGGGGAGGGAGTCGAACAGCGATATTTTAAATCCCCAAAAGGCCGGCATTGAAACCGACCCTGCCGGATGGATCAAAGTGGATGAATATCTGCAGACGAGCCAGCCCAATATCTGGGCATTCGGCGATGCCAATGGAAAGCATCTCTTCAAGCATGTGGCCAATTACGAGTCCCGGGTGGTCTATTACAATGCGGTGTTGGGGGAGAAGGTCGCGGTGAAATATGAAGCGGTGCCCCGTGCGGTCTTCACCCATCCGGAGACGGCCGCGGTCGGCATGGGGGAGGTCCAAGCCATCGAGACCTTTGGCCGCGAGGATATCTACATCGGATTCGAGCGGTACGGGGATACGGCAAAGGGGATGGCCATGATGGCAAAGGGCTTTGTAAAAGTGATCCTGCACCGGGAGACCGAGCGGATTCTGGGCGCACACATCGCAGGCCCCCACGCCTCCATGCTGATCCAGGAGATCGTGACGCTGATGTACACCTCGGAAAAGAACATCATCCCCATAACCGAGGGGATGCACATCCACCCCTCTTTAAGCGAAGTGGTGGAGAGGGCATGTCTGTCTTTGATGTCCGTGGACCAATATCATCACCAGTTGGAGCATGAGGGGCTTTTTTAGGTGAATGGCCATTTGCAGAAACACTCTTCGCGTTAGGCTTCGGGATAGGGATCTGTCGGGGCAAAAAGGCACTCCACCCGGATCTTCGGGCCGATGACCCCGGCAAAGCCTGCGAACCGGCCCCGCTGGACAAAAATTCAGCGATGTGCGGAGCAAACCATCAGGGATCGTTCTGATCCGCGCAGAGTTCCGCCATGTGAGAGAGCTGTTGGATAAAGATAAATTATAGGGTTGAGCTACGGAAGAGCCCGATTATTTCGGATTCTATTCCCCGGATCTGGAGGGATTTACTGTATAGGCCATTCTGTGGAGGATTGTTTATTCAAGGCGAAATGGGGAATGAAGGAACATGTGGAGCTGCTTAAAAAAGAAGGTCTTCCGGTTCCTCCTGATAATCCTGATCCCAAAATTATCGTACAGAACGAAAAGAAGATGGCATTTGCTTAATCCGAAAAAGTATAATGTACCCTAAAAAAAATTCACCTTAACTCTTGCTGATTTGAAAGCCGTCGAAAAGAATTCCAGGAATGGACAGCTTCTTGACGATTATGAATTGTTCAGGTCGGGTCGGGATTGTCTCAGCAGCCTATCCGGCAGCCGCCACCACCCGGATCGAGTCGTCCGACGCCAGATCATCGAGATACGCCAGTACGTCCGCTTCACATCGGCCGCGTTCCACATCGTATCGCTCCGTCATGATGTCACAGATTTCCGAAACCGTCCGGGGCCGGTCCATCAATTCCCAGATCTCGCTGCCAATGAGATCCAGCCCCGAATAGGTTCCGTGCCGGATGCTCATCATCACCACCTCGCCGTCGATGTCCGTGGCAAGGACATCTTCGGCCCTGATCACAGTGGTGGAAAGTTCAATTTTCGGTTTTTGTTCCATATCCTCCATCCTCCTGTTCCGATTCCGATTCCTTATACAATATGGATCGATAAATGTCCAGCAATCTGGTTTCCAGCAGCGGCACACCGGACAGGGCCTGAACCGGTGCCGTGCGCCAGTTTCCGAGTCAATGGCCATGAGCCGCGACCGGTTCGGATCATCGGGCATGGGCATCTCGAACACCGCGCCCGCACAGACCGCTTTTCGGCCGTCATGGCCGGTCATGAGCCGGATGGTGGCCGGCCGGGAAGTGCCGCACATCTCCCGGATGGCCGGATGATTGACCAGAAGCGGCTGGATAAGATACGCCCCTGCCGCGACCTGTCGGGAGAGGAAGCCGAGGATCGCGTCCTTTCCTGCTGCGGATTTCTCCCCATGCAGCCGGTATTGGCCGGTTTCCGGGTCATAAGGGCCCCTGCCATCTGATGCCAGCTATGCCAGCCCATCCAGAGCCCCCAGGAACAGATCCGGATTCCCCAGCCCGTCCATCGGGGAAGCCGGCCCCAGGCCCTTTGAAAGACGGACCGGTGCAGGCGGAGGGGGACCGGGAGATCAGCGGAGAGAAACAGACCGCTCGTCATAGCCTGGGCGCCCTTTGTCCCCACCCGCATGGAAAACTGCTCGCTAATGGCCGCGGCCCGGAAAATCGAATACCGCTGGCCCCTGCTGGACATCCGGCTGGTGGCGGAATTGATCGACGTGGAAAAGCTGCGGGAACAGGTCGCGGCGGCGGAAAAGGAAGGACGTGTTGACATCAATAATCGGAACATGCAAAGATGGCAAAACATCCAGGCCGCGGCCAATCTTGATCGGTGGTTGAAGGCAATTTTTCCAGCCGGGGGATGAAGTCACCGATTTTCCGTGCGGCCGGCCCCGCGAGGGTTTTCAATATCACACAACGCCGAAAAAGGAGAACCGGAATGCAATCCATTTTAATTGAAATCCCGGAAGAGATAGTTTCTCAGATTAAATTACCGCCCAAACGGGCAAAGCGGATCATCATGGAAGAGTTGGTGATTCGTCTTTATGAGCAGGAGATTATTACCGCCGCCCAGGGAAGCCGCCTGCTGGACATGGGAAGGCTGCAATTCGAGAGGTTTCTGGCGGAAAACCATGTCCCGATTCACGGCGGGCCCGATGAACTTCACGAGGACATAAAAAACCTGGAGAAGGCGCTGTGATTGTAAGCAATACAACGCCAATCAGCAATTTTCTTCATATTGGCCGCATTGATATCCTTCAGGCAATGTTCGGTAAAATTCACATTCCGCCGGCGGTTAAGCAGGAAATTGAGGCGGGTTTTTCAGATAATATGACATGGCGGAAATGTCTGAATGATGGTTTTTTTATGATCCGGGAAGTAAAGAATCAATGGATTTCAGATCAACTGATTGAAAAACTGCATGTCGGAGAGGCGCAAGCATTATGCATCTGCATGGAAAACAATTCAAAATTATGCCTGCTGGATGACAGGGACGCCAGAGAAATAGCCGGGAAAAACAATATACCCGTCACCGGCACGTTGGGAATTCTCATCCAGGCGAAAAAAAGAAATCAGATTGAATCTGTGAAACATTATATGGATGAACTGAAAAAGCATCATCATTTCTGGATAAGTAAAGATATGTATTTGAATATATTGCGTTTATCTGGAGAAGACATGGCGTAAAAAGGAGGGACATGTCGAGATCAACAATCGGAACATACAAAGATGGCAAAACATCCAGACCGCGGCCGATCTGGATCGGTGGCTGAAAAGAGGGTTGTAGATCATCGCCCCCCGCGCCACAAAAGACCACGACAAGCCAGCAAAGCCTATTGCCCCCCACCGCACGACATGCTACATATACAAGGCTAGGTCAGAATGATCACAACGCAAACAGAAGGAGGACCCAAAAGATGTACCGCAAACAAGAAGCGAGCACCAACGCACCGGGATGCGAGGTAAAAACACAACACCAGGAGCGCCTGTGGGCAGCCCCCCGACGCACCACGAGCGCGCCCCCGGCACCGCCACCCCACGGAAAGTACACATACCTCTGGGTAGAGTTACCCTACACGGGCCCATCATAGGAAGTTAACCCACGGAAATGTTTAAGACACAGGGGGAAAGACGAGACGAACTACCCTCGCATCCCCCTCATGTAAATAGCACCGCCACGCCACAGGGACGGCAAGTTGTAAAACGGCGCAACAAAAGCGGCCAACGACCCACCTCCCACAAAACCAGGGGCCCCGGCGCGGGCCCAACGAATCCATCTCGCGGCGTATTGCCCGACGCGGACCGGGTCCGCGCCCTGCTCGTAAAGCCGGGCAACTCTATCGATGAATCGTTGGACGGCCGGGCGGGAAACCGTCACCGAACCGGGCGAGAAATGGTATCCGAGGAAATCGAACCCCTTTTCCGCCCGGCCGATAAACGTTTTATCGGGGTGCAATTCAACATTAAGCTGTTCGAGAACCCGGCGGACCGTCCGGACCGCGCCCCTGAGCTTCCAGCGGGTCGGGGCCATGACGACCCAGTCGTCCATGAACCGGGCGTAAAACAGGTTTCCGGTTCATAAAGGAGTTCGCAGCATCCCATGCCCCGGCTGCCGGTATTGGGTTTGCAGAACAGGGACCGCCCGGTGAAGAGGATTTCCCGATCGATCCGTTCCCCTTTCGGCAGTAGGGCAACCGTATGGACCGCGGGAACGCCCGAGCCCTTCATGGTTTCGGCAAAACGATTTTTGTCGGACAGCAGCCGGACAGCATCTGTCACATCCCGTTTTCCGCACATGACAAGATGCCAGTGGGGCAGCTCGTGCTCGAAGACATAATGAAACCAGCGATACCGGGGCTGGCAGAAGAGGCCGAAGCAGTAATAGAAGACCGGCGGAATCCCGTGGTACAGGGAAAGGGAAAGCAGATCCCGGATTTGTCTGCCATAAGTCGTACCGAACTCCCGCCTGGTTCGGCGGGCATGGCGGTCCAGGGCCCCCGCCATCTGATGCCAACTATGCCAGCCCATCCAGAGCCCCCAGGAATAGATCCGGATTCCCCAGCCAGTCCATCGGGGAAGCCGGCCCCAGGCTCTTTGAAAGACGGATCGGTGCAGGCGGAGGGGGACCGGGAGATCAGCGGAGAGAAACAGACCGCTCGTCATGGTCTGGGGAGCTTTTCGCAGCAGGACCGATTCGGCAAAAATTCGGATTCTTCTTGCGGTAACAGGGGGCATTGGGCAAAGCTTTCCGACTGCATTCAGGTTAACACCTCATCAAAATCCGATAAAAAAATCAGAACCAAACTCAGATAGCATATATCCTTATTTTTTTCAAGTTGAGCTTCGGTTTTTCTTCCGGTATATGGTAAACTTGGGTGGGACAAATTGATTCGAATAGATTATCACGGTTCAAAAGAAGTGCCTACGGGCACGTTTCATCAAATTCTCAAATCAGCGGAAATTAAAAAACCATAAAAGGAGAAAAGAGAAATGATTCAACTTCCATATTCATTGATAATCGAAGCGACGGAAGAGCCCGATTATTTCGGATTCTATTCCCCGGATCTGGAGGGCTTTACCGGTATAGGCCATTCTGTGGAGGATTGTTTATTCAAGGCGAAATGGGGAATGAAGGAGCATGTGGAGCTGCTGAAACAAGAAGGTCTTCCGGTTCCTCCTGATAATCCTGATCCCAAAATTATCGTACAGAACGAAAAGAAGATGGCATTTGCCTGATCCGCAAAAGATTAATTTCATTTACGGATGAGATCCGAACTGCCATCGGTACCATCGCATAAGCTTCCCGGTCATGCGAACCACCTCCTTCATCGGCTGCAATTTCCCCTCCGAGCCATCCTGTTGGATAACGACTTCGGAGTACCGATGAACCGTATACGGAATCAATTCAATCCTGCCGAATCCTTTTTCCATCTCCGAAACCTTCAGGATCAGCCGCCCTTTTTCCACCCGCGCCGTGATCTCCAGTGTACTCCGCCCCCCTTTCCGATAATCGAAGCTCACTCCGTCATCGGCTCTGTAACGATACCGGCACTCTCCTTCGAAGTCTTTCGGTAAGCTGCAGAAGATCCCGATCCGCTTCAGATCGGCCCGGTTGTCCGTCCGCTTCCCCGGCAGGAACGGAATCAGGTATCCCTCCCGGATAAAAAGCGGCGTGCTTTCGGCTTTCCTGGAAACTTTCATCTTCCGGCCCCCGGAAATCCATTCTCCTGTATCGGCTCGGAACCATCTTCCCGCGGGCAGCGTCACCTCTCTTGTCCTTTCTTTTTCATCCACAAAGGGGGCCTGTAGAAGCGCCGGCCCCACCATGAACTGATCGTCGATTTTCCCTATGGGGAACTCATCCGAATCCTGGAAATCGTAGAAGAGGGGCCGGAGAAGGGCCGCGCCCGTCTCCTCCTGGTCCATAAAGAGGTTGTAGAGATAGGGCAGCAGGTGATACCTAAGCCGAACGAAGTGTCGGGTGATCTTCAGGGTTTTTTCGGAATAGGCCCAGGGCTCCTGGGGCCGACTGCCCCTCATGGTATGGTTCCGGAAAAATGGGAAGAGAAATCCGGCCTTGACCCAGTCGATGAAGAGCGGTTCGATGCAGTCGCCGCCGAAGCCGCCGATGTCGGGGCCGTTGAAGGGGATGCCGGAGAGCGCTAGATTGATCGACTTTCCGATGGAGCGGCGGAGATGGCCGTAGGTGGAGAAGTTGTCGCCGGTCCAGTGAGCCGCGTAACGCTGTGCGCCTGTGCTTCCGGATCGGGAGAGGAGGAAGGGGCGCTTGTCAGGATGGGCCGCTTTGAATCCGTCGATGGTGGCCTTTGCCATCGATGTCGCGTAGGAATTGTGAAAGGCCGCATGTTCGGTCTCGCCGCGCTCGAAAAGCATATCGGTACAGTCGATGGGGCCCGTTGACGGATCGTTCATGTCGATCCACGCGCCTTCAAATCCCTTTTCGAAAAACGCTTTTGCATAGCCGGCCCACCATTTCCGGGTTTCCGCCAAAGTAAAATCCGGAAAGACCGTAAAGCCGGGCCAGACCATCCCCGCAAATTCGGAGCCGGCCCGATTCCGGCAGAAGAGGCCATTCTCCTTTCCCTCCTCGTAAACCGGATACCCCTTTTCCTGCTTCACCCCGGGATCTAAGATCGGCACGATCCGAAACCCCTTCTCCTCAATCTCGGCCGCGGTCCTTTCCGGATTGGGCAGGTGCTTCCGGTTGAAGGTGAAGACCTTGAAGTTATCCATGTAGTCGATGTCGAGCCAGAGGCCGTCTGCCGGGAACTCGTGTTCTGCAAAACTTCGGGCAAGCGCTTCGAGATCCTCATGGCTCCGGTATCCCCACCGGCTCTGGTGATACCCCAGTGCCCAGATCGGCGGCAGGGGAGTCTTTCCCACAAGACGCTGAAACTTGCAGGTCAGCTCGTGAAGCGAAGGGCCGTAGATGCAGTAGAGGGAGGGAACTCCGCCCTCCGCGCCGACCGAGATGGCCGGGGGATAGTCGATCTCGATCTTGAGCTGCTGCGCGACCTGATTCTCCGGAGAGATCGCGATCATTCCGGGAAATAGATTGTCCGACAGCAGCCCGATGTAGGTGTTTCCCTTTTTGATGATGAGATAGGGGATGGAGAGATAGTCCGGGTCGTAGTCGCCTTTGACCACCTGATCTATCGGATGGTCGGCCCAGACATCGACGTTCCAGAATCGGTATGCGCGGCCCGACCGCTCGAAGGGGGTATGCTTCTCCCCGAGGCCGTAACATTCCATATCCGGATCATGGCCAAAGCAGAAGATCCAGGCCGAACCGGATGTGCCGAACCAACTGCCCGGGGCTGCCGAGAGCAGGGGCTCTTCCCAGTTCGTTCCCGTCTTGTTCGTTCCTGCTTTGTTCGTTCCCGCCTTTTCGACCCACCGGAAACCGGCTTCCAGATCGACCTCGATGCGGGTGGCGGCCCTCTCCTGTCCCGATCCGGAATCTGACCCGGAATCTGATCCGGAATCTGATCCGGCTTCAGACATGGAAACCCGCGTGATCCGGTAATCCCGGGGCCATCGGTTTGGATTTCGGATCTCGATATGATATATATCTTCAGGATAGGGAGTGATGGCGATATCAAAAGCCGCCTCCGGGTCCGAGATCCGCTTTTCCGCATGGCTTTGGACAAATGCGAAATTGATGGGATGAAACTGCTTTGTCAAGAGATACAATGGATGTTTCCTTTTTCTCGGTTTGAAAGATAGGACTACAAGGAATCGTGGAGTTCTCTTTCCCCCGGTCGAGAGATTAGGATCTCGTAAACTGACCAGGGATGATCTGTAAGATTATAAGGCTTTTTGAGATTTTAGCAACCTTCAACAGGTTATGATGGAACTATCTTTTTGAAATCGTTATATGAGAAGTTGAACGCTCTCAGTGCCAATTATGCTGACACGAAAAAGTGCATGGAAAATCAAAACAGCGAAACCGGGTTCGAGCAGAATGAGGATCTCGGAATGACGGCAAATCGCCTTGCCGCGATCATCCTGGCGGCCGGAACCTCCTCCCGGATGGGGGCATTCAAGCCGCTGCTGCCCATGGGCCATACGACCGTGATCGGCAGGACCGTCTGCTTCTTCCAAAAAGGCGGCATCCGGGAGATCCGGGTCGTCATCGGCCATAATGCCTTGGAAATGCGCCGGGCTCTGGAAGGTTCTGACGTGCAGATCGTTGAAAACCCCGAATATCTGCGGGGCATGTTCTCCTCGGTCAGGGTTGGCGTCCGGGCCCTGGACTCCGGGGGAACCGATGCCTTCTTCGTCACCCCGGCCGATATCTGCCTGATCCGGCCTCTGACGATCCGGATGCTGGCTGCGGCATATGAAAAGTATCCCGGAAATATCCTCCATCCCTGCTTTGACGGGAAACGGGGCCATCC
>JAABSZ010000016.1:0-33362 GCA_011390135.1 Desulfobacteraceae bacterium
AAATTTCAGGGAGCAGTTTGAATATAGGGCCTCCCCAAACCTGTAGATACGCCCAGATAAATATAGCTGCAAAAAATTTGTTGACGGTTATAAATGATATTTTGGATTTCTCGAAGATAGAAGCAGGAAAGTTGGACTTCGAATACATTGATTTTGATATTCGATCTGTCATTTCTAATGTAATATCAGTTTCCAGTGAAATAGCCAGGAAAAAAGGGATAGAGCTGTCGGTAAAATATGATTCAAATGTTCCTTTATATTTAAAAGGCGACCCTGTCAGGTTGAATCAGATTCTCCTCAATCTTACAGGTAACGCCATTAAATTTACGCATGAGGGCGGTGTTATAATACAAATTACCATGGAAGATGACTTTGAGATTAAGAAAAAATTGAAATTTATGGTTGTTGACACCGGCATCGGTATTCCTCAAGACAGACAGAATCATATATTCGATCAATTTACCCAGGCTGATGCTTCCACCACAAGGAAATATGGCGGAACAGGTCTTGGTCTGGTAATATCAAAACGACTTGTTGAGCTGATGGGCGGAGAAATCGGATTTACTAGTATGCCGGATAAAGGCTCTACCTTCTGGTTTACAGCCGTGTTAGATAAGGGCATTGCACCTGTTAAGGAAGAAAAAACAATTACAACAAACATAGATGGTTTACGGATTCTGTTAGTTGAAGATTTGCCGTTCAATCAGGAGCTTGTTGTGGCTGTTTTGAAAATGCATGAAATTACTATTGCGAATAACGGTAGAGAAGCTATTGATATTTTAGAAAAGGAACGCTTTGATATGGTAGTAATGGATATTCAAATGCCTGTTATGGACGGTTTTGAGGCAACTGCAATCATCCGGGATCGTAATTCTCATGTTATTGATCATGATGTTTTTATTGTTGCAATGACAGCTCATGCATCAAAAGAAGACAGAGAAAAGTGTCTTGAAAGTGGTATGAATGATTACATATCCAAACCTATTCAACCAAAAGTTTTATTTTCCATAATCAATAAAAAATTCGGTACATTGAAGAAGGAGTCTGAATTATCTGAAAACGATAATGATGCTCGTATGGATCTTCTGGATATGGGATCGTTTTTGAAATTTGTCAATGGTAATGAATTAATTGCAGCAGATTTGACAGTTGTGTTTATAAACAATTGTAGTGAACAATTATGTGCCATTAAAAAGGCTATTGATGAAAGAAATTCTGAAGAATTAAAATATTCGGCACACAAATTCAAAGGAATGCTGTCATTTTTCAGCAAGCAATGCTCAAATCTGGCAGGGCAACTGGAAATTATGGCAGTCTCCGATATATTGGATACGGAAAAAGCCAATTCTATTTATGATGAATTGAATATCTTGATAAACCGGATAATTCCGATAATGAAAGAATATAGATTCAATAATGATTCCCTATGAGAGAGAAGGTCACTGGTTCAGTTCAATGGGAAAGCGGGTAAAATCAAACAGTTGTTCATATCTCCAGCTTTCCGGTAATGCGCTGTATTTTCAAATGGTTCCGGACGATGTATCCGGAAAATCCCATTGAACTGAACCAGTGCCACAGGGGAGGATGTTTTTCCATTAAAAGAATCTCTATCTGTTTATCTTACGTTTATGGCTCGAAACAAGTACAGCCTCAGCAGCAGAGAGGACTGAATCAACGATCATGAGTTGCCTTTCTTCATACATGGTTAAAGAGAAAAAATCAAGTTCTCTATCGCAGAAAGGAAAATCAGCAAATGACAAAACTGCTTGAAAAAGCATTTGAGGAGGCGACAAGCGGAAATCAGAGAGGCTCGATGAGATCCTTGGTCGATACAACCTGAAAGACTGGCGGAGATGACTTAGAAGAGAATCGACTCGGTTTTGGGTAAATTCTCTCAGCGGTTTGATGATACTAAAGATGGGGGGGGTACTACTAAGACGTTGATAAGGCCGATAAGTTTTTTTGTAGCCATTAGAAGGTATGGTATGGAAATGACCAAAACCGAGTCGTGCTTATAGTATATGCCAGAATTGTGCCGCAATGTCAAGGATTTTTATTTTAGTGGAATTCCGGTTGATTATGGGTTTTCCAAAGGATCTTCTAATCTCGGAGTTGTCTTGCTTTACATTAAAACCATAATCTTTGTCTTGTTTTTACATACAAGCAACGCTTTCTTTCGGCACTATTGTGATTTAGTTTTGGTGCAACATTTTGCCCCACTCCGGAAAGAGTTCTGTATGGAACAGATGTGTGCCACGGCACAGTCTCAGGAGATACCCAATTCCCGTATCCCGCGGTAGAGGGTGCTGCGGATCATGCCAAGGAAAAAACCGGAAGAAGCTCAGCTCAGTCTGCAAAGATCGCCCAATCCAAATTAAAGATTGACAACTCAACCTTTTCCGGTTCAATATGGTCTATAAATCTAGTCTGAGGAGGTCGATGATGGAAACCGTCGGTGTATATGAGGCCAAAACAAATCTTCCCAAGCTGCTGGAAAGGGTCAGAAGAGGGGAGCGCATTACGATCACGAAGCATGGGGTTCCGGTTGCGGTTTTACAACCCGCGGATATCCAAAAAGCGACGGATATTGAATCCGTCATTCAGGAACTCCGGAAATTCAGGGAGATACATTCCCTTGACGGTATCACGATTCAGGAGATGATCGCAGAAGGAAGACGCTGATGGCCGAAATTTTTGTTCTGGACAATTCTGTCGTCATGTCCTGGTGCTTCAAGGATGAGGTCGATGAATACGCAGATCGAGTACTTGACCGGCTTGCCGCAGGCGCGGCAGTCGTTCCGTCCATCTGGCCCCTTGAGGTGGTGAATCTTCTGCTGGCGGCCGAGCGGAAAAATCGGCTCAAAGAGTGCGACAGCGTCCGTTTTCTCACATTGCTGGAACAACTGCCGATCAGAGTCGAATACGGACAGCCGGAAGGGATAATGAAGGAGCTGCTGGTGCTGGCAAGGACAAACCGTTTATCGAGCTACGACGCGGCTTATCTGGAACTGGCAATGCAAAAGGGGATACCGATTGCGACCCTCGACAAGGCCCTGATCCAAGCGGCCGGAATGACGGGGATTGCCATTCTTTCCATCTGATAAGATATTCATACCATTTTCAATGAAGGCTGATATGGAAGAAGGGAGAGTATCCCCATCAGCATCGATCCAAAAGAACCAATGAAAGGAGAAGAGGAGGAGATATCGAAATGACCGATTTTCACGCGCAAGCACCGGATGCTGTTTTAGAGGAACTGGAGAGCGGCAGGGATGGTCTCGATTCCGATAGTGCGGCAGGCCGCCTCGAAGAGGTGGGGCCGAACCGGCTCCCCGATCCATCCCGGGAAGGGCCGCTCATGCGCTTTTTCAAACAGTTCAACAATCCTCTGATCTACGTTCTTCTTGGGGCTTCGGTCATTACGGCCTTTCTGCAGTACTGGGTGGACACCGGTGTGATTCTGGGCGTGGTGATCATCAACACCATCATCGGATTTCTCCAGGAGGGCAAAGCGGAAAAGGCGATGGAGAGCATCCGGGAGATGTTGTCGCTGAAGGCTCATGTCCTGCGGGACCGGGAGTGGACCGAGATCGATGCGGATGAGCTTGTGCCGGGCGATATTGTCCGTCTCGATTCCGGGGATCGGGTGCCGGCCGATCTGCGGCTTCTGGAGGCGAAAAATCTGCGGATTGAAGAGTCCGCGCTGACCGGGGAATCGGAGCCGGCAGCCAAACAGGTCGAGCCGGTCAATGCCGATGCGGTCATCGGAGATCGTTACTCTGTCGCCTATTCCGGAACCATGGTGGCCGCAGGACGGGGAAAAGGGGTGGTTATCGCCACCGGGACCCAAACCGAACTGGGGAAGATCAACAAAGAGATCGAAGAGGTGGAGACCCTCGAGACCCCCCTCACCCGGCAGATGAAGCGCTTCAGCAAGTTCCTCTCCTTCATCATCGTGGGCACGGCGATTCTTATGGGCCTGATCGGCCGATTCATCAAAGGGATGGGAACAGATGAAGTCTTCCTCTCCTCCATTGCATTTGCCGTTGCCGCCATTCCCGAAGGGCTCCCGGCCATTATCACCATCACAATGGCTCTCGGGGTCCGGCGGATGGCCGGCCGCAACGCGATTGTCCGGAAACTGACGGCTGTGGAGACCCTCGGCTCGGTCACGGTGATCTGCTCCGACAAGACCGGAACCCTCACCCGCAACGAGATGGCCGTGCGCGATGTCGTCACCGGTACAGGCCGGTATGAAGTATCCGGAACCGGCTATGCTCCCGAGGGGAAGATCTTCGCAGATGATCAGGAGGTCTCTCTCCAAAATAAAAAGGATAAAAAGGGCCGGAAGGATCTGCATACCCTGGTGGAGATCATGAGCCTCTGCAACGATACCACGGTCCGGGAGGAGGATGGCCGCTGGAAACTCGATGGCGAGCCTACCGAAGGCGCACTGGTCGCGCTGGCCGGCAAGGCCGGTTTTGACAGTTCCGGGTATGAACGGATCGATGAGATCCCCTTTGAATCGGAAAACAAGTTCATGGCCACATTGAACCAGGTTCCGGAAGGGGGGCGGCGAATCCTGCTCAAGGGCGCGCCGGATCGTCTGCTGGATATGTGCGATTCACAGCTCGGGGCCGAAGATGAGCCAAAACCCCTGGACCGATCCTTCTGGGAGGAGGAGCGGGAAAGATTGAGCAGGCAGGGGCTGCGGGTTCTGGCCGCGGCCGCGCGGAATGTGCCGGATGAGAAGGAATCGATTCTAAAAGAGGATCTTCAGGAGAAGATGGTTTTTGCCGGCATGGTCGGCATCATCGATCCGCCCCGTCCCGAAGCGATCGAGGCGATCAAGACCTGCCACAGGGCCGGGATTCGGATGGTCATGATCACCGGAGATCACGCGGGCACTGCCGCGGCCATCGGCCGGGAGATGGGGCTGGAGAATATGGAACATGGACTGACCGGCGCTGATCTGGAAGCTGCATCAGATGAAGATCTCAAAGAGATGGTCCAAAAGACCCGGATCTTTGCCCGAACCAGCCCCGAGCATAAGCTGCGTCTGGTCAAAGCCTTCCAGGCCAACCGCGATGTGGTGGCGATGACCGGAGACGGGGTGAATGATGCCCCCTCCCTCAAGCGGGCCGATGTGGGCGTGGCAATGGGAATCAAAGGAACCGAGGCCGCCAGGGAGGCCGCGAAGATCGTTTTGACAGACGACAACTTCAACTCCATCGGCCAGGCAATCCGAGAGGGCCGCACCATCTACGACAACCTGCGCAAGGCGATTCTCTTTATTCTGCCCACCAATGGTGCGGAGGGTCTGATCATCCTGACCGCGATCCTCTTCGGCCTGACCATGCCCCTGACGCCGGTGCAGATCCTCTGGGTCAACATGGTCACGGCCGTGACTCTTGCCCTGGCGCTCGCTTTTGAGCCTTCGGAATCGAACATCATGTCACGGCCTCCCCGCGAGCCCGGCGCTCCGATTCTGGGGAGGGTTATGGTTCTCCATATAGCGTTTGTCTCTTTCCTGATCGGCGCGGCAGCACTTGGGGTTTTCCTGTATGGAAACAAAAATGATATGCCGCTGGCCCTTGCCCGGACCCTGGCGCTGAACACGCTCGTCATGGGCGAGCTGTTCTATCTTTTCAACTGCCGATATCTGCATGAGACAAGCCTGAGTCCCGGCCGCCTCTTCTCCAACCCGGCTGCCTGGATCTCCGCGGGAGTGCTTCTGGGGCTTCAGGGGATTTTCATCTATGTCCCCTTCATGCGTACCCTCTTCGACGCTGCAACTCTATCCCCGATCCACTGGCTGATCTCCCTGGGGATCGGGCTGTCCATCTTTCTGATCGTCGAGGGTGAAAAGGTTATGATCCGCTCGATCGGCAGGAGGCGTGCAGCAGATGACGTCCGGAAAAGAGAAGAGATCCAAAAGATCATCCGCGCGGCCAAATCGGTTTACAATGTTCTGGGACATGGTTTGCCGGAACCGGCCTACAGTGATGCGCTGGAAAAGGAATTTCAAAGTCGTGATATCCCCTGTAGAAGAGAGCCGGAGGTGCCGATTCTCTATCGGGGATCTGAGCTGGAAACAGAGTACAGGGCTGATTTCCTCTGTTTCGGCAGCGTCATCGTCGCCTTGAAATTCAGAATTGATTTTTCCAGGGAAAAGATCGCTCCTGCGGCCAATTGTCTCCGGGCGACCGGATACCCCAAGGCATTGCTGGTCGATTTCGGAGGCCGGAAATTGAAATACAAAAAGCTGATCTTTTAAGAGGAGACTTTGAAACGGACAGGAATTGAGATCCAAATCCAGGGTTTGGCAATATCATATCGACATAGCCCACCTTATTCTCATCTCTATTTTTAAAGAGATTTTACCTGATTTTTTTATCTCTTATATTTTCATCAAGAAATTCAATAGTATGTAACGAGATATCTCTTTTGAATTTTTTATTGCAAAGCCATTTATTGTAAGACCATTTTTTGTAAAACCATAAAAGATCATCTTTTTCATCTATATCCCGCCATTCAGGTAAGAGATATATGCTTTTTCCAGACCGGATCATTTTATCCAATGTCGTCTTAAAGACCAGAGGAGTGCTCCATGAAATGCCGCTGAAAAAATCCTCTGTGCATGTCTCCTTTTTCAATCCAATCAAATAATATCCTCCATCAACACTCTTTCCTATGGCAGCATCATGGGTAAAGAGGGAGTCCAAAGCCTTTTGGATAAATTCCGCAGGTAAATCAGGGGAATCGCCCCCGATCAAAACCGCGCGCTGATATCCCATGTCAAATATCTGTAGAAAAGCATTCAACATACGGAAGCCGATATCCTCCCCTTTTTGCCGTATTGTCCGGTAACCTGTTCCCATATCGAGCAGATGCGCTGGAACTTCGCCATGCACGTCTGTAGCGATGATTTTATCAGCCTCTACAGATTTTGACATGGCCAGGGTATCTTTAAGAAAAGAGGCGTATAATTCTAAAGCGAATGTTTCGCCAAAGGATGAAGCAATTCGGGTTTTGACCTTCCCCGGTTCCGGATGTTTGAAAAAGAGAATCAGCGCATGATCGGTCATATCTTCATTTCTCTGCATCAAAGGCTCAATATCTCTGTTTCAATATGTTCTGCAGTCCGTTTTTTTCCATAATAAAGAGTTTCAGGGAAAGATGCGGCAATGGCAACCCGGTGAAATTGCAAACGCTGCATCAAACCATTTCCGGTTTTTTCCTTGATAGCGGTAAGATTGGACCGGAAGATGATTTTTTCGGCAAGCGGGGCAAGCTGCTCGATCAGTCTGTCGATGCAGGGATTCATTTCCGGCGCGCCGCCCGTAATATCAATGATTTCAAAACTGCATTGTTTCGCGTAGGCAATGACAGCATCCGCAGTCTTTGAATTCATGATTTCGGTTCTGTCGGGTCCTGCCTGAAGATGACAATGACGGCAGGCCTGGTTGCATAGAAAACCGACATTGATCTGTAAAATCTTTGTCTCTTCCCGATTCAGTCGAATGCCATGTCTGGCGAGTGTACTCTTAAACGGTTCAAGGGTTGAATGCATGTTCATGCCCCCCCACTATAATAATCAAAAAAATTTCTTTGCCAGTTCGGCCGCGTCTTTGCCGATTTCTTCAAATCCCGATAACTCTTCCGGGTTGTAACAGGTTTCCAAAAATCTCAATTCCTTTCCGTTTTGACCGATTATCTTTCAGTCTGCGGTTTACTCGGCCGATTGTCTCCCTTGGATTTTTCTTGATTGCTCGCCTCCAACATCTCCCGGATATGTCTTTGTATTGCCTCCAACTCGTGACCCAATGTGCCGGATGGCGGATTCGCTTCAAATTCCCAGAAAAGCTTCATCCGAACATCATCGGAGAGAGCCACAAGCCTCGATTTGACTTCTCCGAGAAGTCGCTGCATCTCTTCCAGTCTTTCACGGTCTTCGGGTTTCATTGAACCCCTCCTTAATTTGAAGTCGGGTATTTTATCCATGCACTTTCCCTGTAGTATTGCAAAAAAAAATTTTCATTTTATAGGTTATAGCACGGTATTGAATTTGACGACAAATGATATCTGCATTGCCATTGCCGTCCCTATCTGCTATGGTTCCCGGAATTTTACAGAGGTTGGCAGTATAAACTCCCATTGGCACACAAGAATATATTTTGGGTTCATGCTTTTTTTTGGTATGATAAGCAGGTCATTGAAAAGGAGAAACATCTTTGGAATCCAAACCCCAACAGAACAACGAATGCGAAAGCGGGTGTGAATGCCGGCCCCGGAGGGATTCGGCCCGGCTCGAGCCATTTCCCATGGCGCCGCCCGTACCCAAAGAAGAGACCGGGGAAGCCGACATTCCCTGCTGCGGGCCCCCGGCCGGCCCCAAAAGCAGCCCCGACGAGCGGCCCGGATATATCCTCTGCCATTTTGTGGAAAGGTTTCTTGCAACACGGGCCGGCGCGGTTCCCCTCGTCAAGACCGCACTCGATCAAAAGGATCATGTGGGGACGATTCTGACCCGGATCGGCATCGGTCGGAACAATTATAAGGTTGCACCGGGCCTCTATGGGGTCGGCGCGCCCGATGGCGATTCCCCGGTCCTGGTGACAGCCAATTACAAGCTCAGCTTCGACGCGCTGCGGAAGGAACTCTTTGGCATCGATGCCTGGATACTCGTCCTCGATACCCGGGGGATCAATGTCTGGTGCGCGGCCGGAAAGCGGAATTTCTCCACAGAAGAGGTCTCGGACCGGGTTCGGGGGGCAAGTCTCAACCGGGTGGTAAATCATCGAAAGCTGATCCTGCCCCAGCTTTCCGCGATCGGTGTTTCGGCCCGGGCCGTCAAAAAGAGCTGCGGCTTTGAAGCCATCTTCGGGCCGGTGCGGGCAGAAGATCTTAAACTATTTCTGCAAAACGGGATGAAGGCAGATGATTCGATGAGACGGGTCACCTTTACCCTGAAAGAGCGGGTCGAGCTGATTCCGGTGGAGATCGCGATGCTTTGGAAGCCCGCGGGGTGGATACTGCCGGCCGCTTTTCTCCTCTCCGGCATCGGGCCCGGCATCTTCTCCCTCTCCCGGGCCTGGAGCGGGATGCTTGCCATCGGGGCCGGGATGTTCATGGGCGTACTCTCCGGAGGGGTGGCCGCGCCGATTCTTCTGCCGTGGCTGCCGGGCCGGGCCTTTGCGGTCAAAGGGGCCCTCACCGGAGCCATCTTCGGGCTGATTCTGCTCGGCCTGATCCCGCTCGGACTGGTGCCGGCCCTGGGCTGGGCCAAAGGCGCAGGGCTCTCTCTTTTCATTCTGGCCATAAGCGCCTATCAATCCATGAACTTCACCGGATCGACCCCCTTCACCTCGCCTTCAGGTGTGGAAAAGGAGATGAAAAGGGCCATTTCCATTCTGGCCGGCGCGGTACTGATCAGCGCCCTTCTCTGGGTCGGCTCCGCATTCTGATCGATTTTCATTCAAATCCATCGGGATTTAACTTCGGGTTTTAACATTCCGAATTTAAATTCGGGTTTTAAATAAGGTTCATAAAGGTTCATCCATGAAAGACTTTCGATACTTAACCGATGTTTCAACCCTCGCCCTCGATATAGAGACCTGTGTGGGGTGCGGCCTCTGCGAGACCGTCTGCCCCCACGGGGTGCTGCGGCTCAATGGAAAAAAGGCGGAAATCATGGACCTGGACGGCTGCATGGAGTGCGGGGCATGCATGACCAACTGCCCGGTACAGGCGGTTCGGGTCACGCCGGGAGTGGGGTGTGCCTCCTACATCATCCAGACATGGATCAGAGGAAAGGAGAATGCCTCCTGCGGCGATGTAAACTGCTGCTGAAGAGGCCGCAAATCTTTTTTTAGTCTTCTTGATTTTTTGGGGGCAGATCGGTTATGATGATAAGAGCAGGATGAGAAAACGGCTTTTATAGCACAAGCATGGCGGATTGTCAAAAAAAGCTTTTGCGCCTGCGCTCGATGAACCGATTACATGCTTTGAAGAGATATTCTTTCGATGGAAAACGACAGACTGAATCGACTTAGGGCAAAGATCGAAAAGCAGCACAGTGATGAGCTGTCCGTTGACCAGGAGATCGCTCATCTCTCTTTGGAGGAGTGCCAAAAGCTGATCCAGGAGCTGAAGATTCATCAGTTCGAGCTGAAGACCCAGAACGAGGAGCTGGATCGGACAACCCGGGATCTGGAATTGTCCAGAAACAAATATTTCGATCTCTACCATCTCTCACCGGTCGGCTATTTTACGGTGGATGAGAAGAGCCTCATCATCGAGGCCAATCTGCGGGGAAGCCGGATGCTCGATACAGACCGGAACCGGATGATCAGAAGGGTTTTCACCCGGTTCATCCATCCTGATGACCGCCCCGGATTTCAGAATCTTCTTGTAGAGTTGAACCGAGGGAAGGAGTGGGCATCCTGCGAGATTAGGCTGGCAAATACCATCAAACCGACCCGATATGTCAAACTTACCGGGGTCCTCTTCCAGGACAAAGGGCCGAATGGACCGCACTATCAATTGGCCATGAATGATATCAGCCAGTTGAAGAATCTGGAAACGGAGCTGCGAAGAGCCAAAGACGAGGCCGAAACGGCCAGCCGGGCCAAAAGCGAATTCCTCTCCCACATGAGCCATGAGTTCCGAACGCCGCTGAACGGGATCATCGGCATGAGCCAGATGCTCCTCGACATCACAAAGGAGAAGAAGACCTTAAATCTCACCCGCCTTCTCCGCCGTTCAGCCATGACACTGATGGATCTGGTCAACAATGTGCTCGATTTCTCCAGAATCGATACCCGTAAGATCGAAATCATCCGGACCGATTTTCTGCTGAAGGAGACCGTGGATGAGGCGATCGAACGGATTCGTTTGGATGCTCAGAAAAAAGGGCTGGATCTGCAATCGGAGATATGCCCGGATGTTCCCCGGGTCGTGAATGGCGATCCGGATCGTATCCTGCAGATCCTCAACAACCTGCTCTCCAATGGTGTCAAATTCACCGAATCCGGAAAAGTCGGGATAAAGGTGGATCAGCTTTACAAAAAGGAGAAAGAGATCCAGCTCCTCTTTTCCGTCAGCGATACCGGCATCGGAATTGCAAAAGAGCGGCACGACGAGCTTTTCCAGAGCTTTTCCGCGTTCGGTCATCAATTCCTGAAACAGGAGGGTTCGGGCCTCGGGCTTACCATCTCCAAACAGCTCATCGAAATGATGGGCGGAAAGATCTGGCTGGAAAGCGAGCCGGATAGGGGAAGCACCTTCTTTTTCACCATTCCGTTCCGCCCTGCAATCCAGATGGGCTCAGAGACCGGAGCCGAGACAGATGCAGCAAAAAAGTGCGAGGAGTGCTACAATATCCTCATTGCCGAGGACAATCCCCTCAACCAGCAGTTCATTGCCTATTTTCTGGAAAAATCGGGGCACAGGATCACCTCTGTCACGGACGGCCAGGCCGCATTGGATGCGCTGGAAAAAGAGGATTACGATATCATTTTGATGGATATCCACATGCCCCGGCTCAATGGAACTGAGGCCACAAAAAAGATCCGAAAAACGGACGCTCCCTACAAAGAGATTCCCATCATCGCACTGACCGCATATGCCATCGATGGAGATCGGGAGCGGTTTCTGGAGGCCGGCATGGATGAATATATCGCAAAGCCGGTCGATATGAACCATCTCTTCTCCATGATGCGGAAGGTGATGAATGAGAGAAGGGAGAATGAGAGGGATACCAAAAAAGAAGAAGACAAGGCCGATGAGGAGATCCTGGCAGCCGAAGATCTCAATTTTTCGGGCATATCAGAGTTCATGAAGGTCTTTCAAAAAGACGAGCCCATTTTAAAGCGGATGCTCTGCGGGTTTCTGGATGAAGCGCCCGAGACCCTCGGCAGGCTCAACAGAGCCTATGCCGCGAAAAATTTCTCAGAGGCCGCGGATGAAGCCCACTCCATGGCCAATATCGCTGTGGCGGTTCGAGCCCTGAATGCCGTCAATCAGGCCCGGGATCTGGAACAGGCCATTCGAAACGATGAATCGAAAAAGGCAGAAGAACTTCACCGCCAACTCAACCGGGGGATGGGCAGTATTCTTCGCTTTATCCGGGATATCCCCCTCATCCAAAAGGATCTTTGAACATCCATGTCCTCTCCTGCGGATCTGACCTGGGCCCAAATCGATCTGAAAGCGGTTGCACAGAACATCTTTGAGCTGAGAAGAATCACAGATCCCGCGGCAAAACTCATGGCGGTGGTCAAGGCAAACGGTTACGGCCACGGGGCCGAAAGGGTCGCCTATACCGCATTGAAAAGCGGCGCGGATGCACTCGGGGTGGCCCGGATCGACGAGGCCATCTCCCTGCGCAGGGTCGGGTTTGACGCGCCGATTCTGATCTTCGGCCATACCCAGGCGGCCCTTGCGGGAAAAGTGGCGGAATACGGCCTTACAGTGACGGTTCATTCCCTCGAGAGCGCAGAGGAGATGTCGGACGCGGCCCGATCCATCGGCAAAAAGATCCCGGTGCATCTGAAGATCGATACCGGCATGGGCCGGATCGGCCTTTTGTGGGAATCAGAAGAGACGGTAAGCCGGATCATCGATATGGTCCGCCTGCCCAATCTCGATCCAGAGGGAATCTACACCCACTTTGCAGCCGCGGACAGCAGGGACAAGACCTCTGCAAATGCCCAGTTCTCCCGCTTTACCGATCTGCTGGACCGTCTGGCCCAAAAGGGCGTCGCCTTCAAAATTCGCCATGCAGCCAACAGCGCAGCCCTCATCGACATGCCCGAAACCCATCTCGATATGGTTCGCCCCGGCATCAGCATCTACGGCTTCTATCCCTCCCAAGAGGTGAACAAGGAGAAGCTCCGCCTCCAGCCGGCCATGACATTGAAAACCCGGATAGTCCAGCTCAAGAAGGTTTCTGCCGGCTTTCGGGTCAGCTACGGGGGGACATATGTAACCCAAAAGCCGACCACCATCGCATCTCTGCCGGTGGGGTATGCCGATGGTCTCAACCGTGGCCTCTCCTCCCGGGGAGAGATGCTGGTCACGGGGATGCGCGCGCCCATTGCCGGCCGGGTCTGTATGGATCAGACCATGCTCGATGTGGGGCACATTCCCGATGTCGCGGTGGGAGACGAGGTGGTGATCATCGGCAGACAGGGAGATGAAGAGATCCACGCCGACGAGATGGCAAATCTGCTGGATACCATCAATTACGAGATCACATCCACAGTGATGAAGCGGGTTCCACGGCTCTTTCTGCAATGATCGCCGGGGGTAGTCGAAATAACGAAGTCGAGATCCGGTAGTCGAAATAACGAAGTCGAAATTTAATGGTCTCGATCCCAAAGGATAGGATTCAAACCTCACCCGGGTTTTGGATCTGCTGATCCGCGGATAAATTCTTGAAAGCTACAGCAGCCTCACTTTACCTTCATGGAAGAGCCTGCCGAAGACTTCCACGATTTCCGGGTCGAATTGGGACCCCGAAGCCTCCTTGATGAGATTCAGTACAAGATGCTCCGCGATCCGTTCCCGGTAGATCCGATCCGAGGCCATTGCATCGTAAACATCGGCCACCGATAAGATCCGGGAGAGAAAGGGGATCTGAACCCCCTGTTTCCCAAAAGGGTATCCCCTGCCGTCAAAGCGCTCATGGTGGTGCCGGATCACCTCCTGCTCCCGCTCCCAGAGGCCGAGCTGCTTGACGATGTCCGCGCCGATATCGGCATGACCTTTTATGATCTCATACTCCTTCCGGGTGAGCCGACCTTTTTTCAGCAGGATATTGTCCTGAATACCGATCTTGCCGATATCGTGGAGCTGACCCGCCACCTCTAAAATATTCATCTCCTCGTCCGTACAGCCCATCGCCTTTCCGATCACCAGGGCCAGCCGGGCCACCTGTCGGGAATGGCGGTTGGTATAGGGATCTCTGGCCTCGGTGGCATGGACCAGAGCCTTCAAGGTCTCCAGAAGGTTTTCATAGATGTTCTCATAGAGGGCAAGATTTTCAATGGCATAGGCCGCGGTATGGGTCATGGAGGAGAGATAGTAGAGATCCCTGGGCGAGAAACCATCTTTGGCCGATGCCGCGGTCAGCACCCCGAATGCCCTGTCCCGGATCATGAGCGGGACCCCCATGAACCGGCCCGAATTGCCCCGGGAAAGGGCTCCCTTCTCCTTGTCCTGCATATCGCGGGTTGTGAAGAGCGGCATCTGATCTTTTACAACGCGGATCAGGGTTTCGGGGGTAAAGAAGCGGTCATGCTCCGGGTCATGCTTTGAAAAGGCCGAAGCCACCTCCACCGGCAGTCCGTATTCCGGATGGATGAGGTAGAGCCGGGAGGCCGAGGCCCGGGTGATCTCCATGGCCAGGTTGACCAGATGGCCGAAGATATCGACGCTGCTGCGGATGCTTTTGAACTCCGACAGTATCCGGTTCAGTATCCCCAGCTCCTCCACCTTCCCCTTCAGCTCCCGGTTGAGGGCTTCGATCTGCGCCTTCTTCTCCACCTCCTGTTTGAGCAGGATGTTCTCGATGAAGAGATGCCGCTCCCGCAGGACCCGGTGGAGGCAGATCTCCATCTGGTTCAGGTTGACCGGCTTGATCAGAAAGTCCACCACGCCGTTTTTGAGGGTGTGGATGATGTTCTCCAGAGAGGGGTAGCCGGTCATGATGATGACCGGAATGGTATTGTCCATGAGCCGGATCTGTTCGGCCAGCTCGATGCCGTCCATCCTGGGCATGTTGATATCGGTGAAGCAGCAGTCCACCGGATGCTTTTTCAACACCTCCACCGCTTCCAGACCGTTTTCCGCAGTGATGACTCTATAACCCTTAATGGAAAAGTACTCCCGGGAGATATCCAGAATGGGCTTTTCATCATCTACGAAGAGAAGTGTCTCTTTTTGTTGATCTTCCATCTTGTTGTGTCAGAATGCCCTTGCAATTAGAGGAAAAAATGCCTATGATGCTTGCGGTAAACTTGCAAAAACAGTGATAACACAAAGTAAAATAAAATGCCAGTATACGAATACACCGCTCTTGATTTAAAAGGGAAGACGGTGTCGGGAATCATCGACGCCGAGAGCTACCCAGCAGCCAAACAGAAACTGAGAACATCGAGGATCTTTCCGGTCTCCATCAAAGAGACCCGGAAGACCGCGGCCAAAAAGGAGAGCCGCTTTTCCGAGATCACGATCTTTCAGCGGGTGCGGCCGGCCGATGTCGCGATCATCACCCGCCAGATGGCCACCCTTCTGGGCGCGGGCTTTGCCCTGGTTCCGGCGCTGGACACCCTGCTGCCCAACACCAAGGCCCCGGGCCTGAAAAAGACCCTCGCGCACATCAAGGATTCCATTGTGGAGGGGAACAGCTTTGCATCGGCACTCTCCCAGTATCCCAACGTCTTCACCCCGGTATATATCAACATGGTATCGGCCGGGGAGTCTTCGGGAACCCTGGAGATCGTCCTCAACCGGCTGGCCGAAATCTCTGAGAAGCAGCAGGCTTTAAAGAGCCGCATCCGCGCGGCCCTGGCCTATCCGATTCTGATGACCTTTATCGGGGTCGTGGTGCTGATTCTTCTGCTGACCTTCATCGTTCCGAGCATCTCCTCGATCTTCGTTGACATGGACAGGGTGCTGCCGACGCCGACCCGGGTGCTGATCGGGGTCAGCGGAATTCTGCAATCCTACTGGTGGGCTCTGCTGCTGGTTCTGCTGGGGCTGATCATCACCTTCAACAGCGTGAGGAAGACCGAGAAGGGCAGATTCTTTCTCCACAAGACCCTGCTGCGCCTTCCCGGCATCGGAAACCTGGCCAAAAAGATCGCGGTGGCCCGCTTCTCCCGGACCCTGGGCTCTCTTCTGGCCAACGGCGTCACCATGCTCTCCGCACTGGAGATCGTGAAGAACATCGTGGGCAATGTGCTGCTGTCCGAGGCCGTGGACCGGGCCGCAAAAGAGGTGGGCAAGGGAAAGGCCCTGGGGGCCGCGCTTTCCGAGGGGGAGATCTTCCCGCCCCTCTCCATCCAGATGGTCATGGTGGGGGAGCAGAGCGGGGAGCTGGAGATGATGCTGGAAAAGATCGCGGATGTCTATGAGGGCGAGGTGGAATCGACGGTCATGAGCTTCACCTCTCTGCTGGAGCCTCTGATGATCCTCTTCATGGGCGTGGTGATCGGCTTTATCGTTCTTTCCATCACTCTGCCCATCTTCGAGATGAACCAGTTGATCCGCTGATGTAGATCCCACGTTTCAACCATTTCCAAAAATCGACAGGATTTATACATTTTTTATACATATGGAGGCATTGAACCGAATGCATAGAAAGCGTCAATCTTATTTTTTGGCTGATTATCCGGCTGATTTTTTGGCTGATATTCGAGCCGATATTCCGACCGATTATCCGGCCATTTTTCCGGTATCCCCGGCAAAAAGAATTGCACAACGCGGCTTTACCCTGATCGAACTGATGGTGGTCATCGTCATTCTCGGCATCCTTGCCAGTATCATCGTGCCCAATTTCATGAGCGCGCCCGGCGAGGCCAAGCAGGCCAAGGCCCGGGTGGAGATCTCTGCCATCGAGACCGCGCTGAAGATGTACAAGCTCCATATCGGAACCTACCCCACCACAGAGCAGGGGCTCCAGGCCCTTGTGGAGCCGCCGGCCTCGGGCAACACTTCCAAGTGGAAGGATGGGGGATACCTGGAGAAGGGTAAGGTCCCGGCCGATCCGTGGGGCAATGATTACGTCTATCTGAGCCCCGGAGTCCACGGCGACTTTGACATCACCTCCTACGGCCTGGACGGGGTTCCGGGCGGCGAGGGGGAGAACAAGGACATCAACAGTTGGGAGATCGAGTAGTCCGGATTCCACATCCTCTGAAGCGTGAAGCCCTGAAGTGTCGGGCCATGAATCGTCGGGCCCTGAAGTGTCGGACAAAGCACCGGCCAGAGAACCGGGTGAGGAACCAGATAAAGATCGGGGAGAAGGGCTTCACCCTGATCGAGCTGGTGGCCGTCATCGCGGTCATGAGCCTGATGCTCGCGTTTGCCATCCCCAAACTCAGTACGAACTTCTTCACGGACGGCTCCAAGAAGATCTCCCGATGGATCATGGTCAAGGTGGAGACCCTGAAGGACCGCGCGCTTCGGGAGGGAAAGGTCTATATCCTAAACATCGACATGGGAACCCAGACCATGTGGATCACCGGAGAGGGGATGGATGAGGAGGCGGCTTTGAAGGCTCAGGAGGAGGCCGAGAGACTGCCCGAGGACTTCCGGATATCGGATGTGGAATTTCCGGACCGGGGACGGATGGCCGTGGGACAGGTGCAGATCCGCTTCTATCCCAAAGGGTATTCTGACAAGGCCATGATCCACATTCAGGATGAGGATTTCAACCCGGTCACCTTTGTGATCGAGCCCTTTCTTCCCAAGGTGAAGCGGCTGGAAGAAGATGTTGGCTACAACGGATAGGCAGATGATCCATCATGATGACAGAAAACATCCCCGGCAGATGAGACAAAACCCGAAGGGCTTCACCCTGCTGGAGGTGATGGCTGCGGTGGCGGTCATCACCATTGTTCTGGTTGCAGTCTACAAACTCCAGGCCCAGACCATCGCCATGAGCGAAGCCTCCCGCTTCTACACCCAGGCCCCCCTGCTGGCCCAGGCCAAGATGGCCGAGCTGGAGGGGAAGACTTTGGATGAACTGAGCGGCGGCTCCGGAGATTTCGAAGAGGTTCCCGGTTTTGTCTGGGAGGCGACCGTGACCGATGTGGAATCCGAGGTGCTGGAGACCACGGCCGAAAATCTGAAGAGGATCGATGTGACCGTATCTTTGGAAAATGAAGGACTCAGCTATGGGATGAGTAGCTACCGATGGATCGACGGATGAACCAAAGGCTGAAAAATATCGGACTCGAAAACCGACTTGACACGGAAGGCTTTACCCTGCTGGAGCTGCTGCTGGCCATTTTCATCTTTGCGATGGTGGTGACGACCATCTTCGGCTCTTTCAACATGGTCTTCTCCAATGCCGGTCTCATCTCGGCCAGCGCGGAGCAGTACGAGATGGGAAAGACCTGCATGAACCGGATGGCAGAGGATCTCAAATCGATCTATGTGGCGGTGGAGCCGGCCTATACCGAGCCGGAATTCAATGATCCGCCGGACCCCTACCGGCTCTTCAGCGATACGAGCTTTACGGCCGGCGCCTCCTTTCCGACCCTCCGGTTCACCTCCTTTGCCCATCTTCCCTTTGGGGAAGACCGGCGGGAGGGGATTGCCGAGATCCTCTACTACATAACGCTCACCGATGATGGGGTCCCCCAGTTGCGCCGCGCGGACACCCTCTATCCGTATGAGCGGTTCAAGGACAACCGGGTGGAGGAGAAGATCACGGATCCGATACTCTGCGAGAATGTCAAACGGCTGGAGTATATCTTCCATGATGAAGAGGAAGAGGAGCAGGAGACCTGGAACTCCGATTCCGAAAAGAGCGACTACGGAACCCCCAGAGCCATCGAGATCCGGCTGGAGATCGGTGACGAATCCGCTTCCCTTTCCTTCGAGACTATGATAAAGTTCCCCGTTTACAGGAAGCAGAAGGAAGATTGAACGCGCTTCTGATGCTCTTTTAACTGTATTCTCATATATATGCAAATCATTATCCAGAAATACTTCCGGAAGGTATAATGGATAAAATTTATAGCTGTAGAAATTGTATTCACAATGGCGGACAAAGCCTATTGATTGGAAGGGGTTATGGCTTTTGCATAAAACATAACTCTGTTATCTGCAGGCCTTCGCGAACAACTTGTAAGTATCTGCACAGAAAAGATTTACCTTATCTTCTTGTTGACGAAGGCTTACGGGAACATGCAAGTGAATTTGCAGGCTTCTCTGCCATGGCTGATTTGATAACTCAAAAGCCGGTTTCCCGGATACCCTACAGTGAGAAGTTTGCATGGGAACGACGGGAATTCGATCCGGTAAACCATAGCCTGGCTCTTTATCACAGAACCAATCCTACATGGATTTTTGTCCAGACGATGTCAGGAGGCATAGATGGTCGGCGCAGCCTGGCGCAAGCATCCGTTGTCAGGAGATATATGGATAACTGTGGGACCTGGCAAAGTTCATATCGTCTCATTCTCGGCATTATCCAGGATCTATCGCTCACCCCTATATTCAACGAAGGTGATCTCAATGATGAAGATGGAGAAATGGGGGAAGAACTCAAAGAAGATGCTCTCTGGGATGTATTCTTCACCCGGCTATCCGGAATTCAGGAATACGGTTTCCATTCCGGCATAGAGGATCTTATGTGGGCGACAGATAATTTAAATGGTGCTTTGGTATCACTGGACTGGATGAAATTGAAAAAAGAATTGAGTTTAAAAACAAAAGAGTGGACTCAGATTGTAATCGATCATGCTGCAGAAGAAGGCGAATTCTTTAAAATGGACGATTCTATTTATGAAACTTGGCAACTCAGTTGAATTATGATCAAAATAGATTAAACAAGAAAGAACGATGCATGTCACCGGAAAAAGGAAAAAGGGAATTTTAAACAACGAGCGGGGCGTTGCCATGCTCATAGCGCTGGGGATCATCACCCTGGTGATCACGGCCAGCCTGGAACTGAATCGGCAGGTGCGGAACACCATGATGGCCGTGGCCACTGTCCGGGACCGTACCACCCTTTCTGAGATGGCGGCCGGCGGCATCCATGCCGCGATGGCCATGCTCGCCAGAGACAAGCAGATGAGCCGGATCGACTCGGTCCAGGAGGATTGGGCCGACTCGGATAAGATCAGGGAACTCCTTGCCGAAATCCCCTATGAGAAGGGAAACGTCAAGATCGAGATCACAGACGAGCTGGGCCGGATACAGGTCAACGCGCTGGTCGATTTCCCCCGGGGGAGAAACTTCAACGGCGCGCAGAAGACCATGTGGGACCGTATCGTTCCCCTGATCAAAGCCAGCCACGATGCATTCGAGGATCTGGAGTCGACCGAGATCGTCAATTCGGTCAAGGACTGGCTCGATTCCGGAGATGATGACGCGATTTCGGGACTGAACGGCGCGGAGTCGGACTACTACGAATCCCTGGACCCGCCCTACAAGGCGAGAAACGCGCCATTTGTCCATATCTCGGAACTCTCCCTGGTCAAGGGGATCACCCCGGCCTTCTTCTCCGGCATCGAGGGGATGCCCGGCATAGCCGAGTTCATGACGGTCTATGGCGCAACCAAGGCCAAACAGCCCTTTGAAAAGCGGGATTTCACCTTCGAGGGAAAGGTCAATATCAATACCGCGCCCCTGCCGGTGATCATCGCGCTGGTTCCCTCGGAAAACCCGGAATACGCCCAGTCCATCTACGACTACCGCCAGGAGAAGGAGGGTGACGAGTTCCTCCATTCCCTCAACAGCCCCACCTGGTACAAACAGGCCCCGGATATCCCGGCAGAGCTGACCATCGATCCGCAACTGATCACCACCGAAAGCGACTTCTTTCGGATCATTGCCACCTCGACCCTTCAGGAGATGTCGGTGACGATCACGGCCGTGGTTCACCGGGAAAAGGAGAAGGAGACCAATAAATGGACCTGCCGGGTGCTCTCCTGGGAGACGGGCTGATCGATTCTTTAATCGATCCTTGAAAAGGGCATAGATATGCCTTTGAAGAAGTTTGGAAATATAGAATGAAGGAAAGACCATGAGCAGAAAAATCATCGGACTCGATATCCGGCGCCACAGCATCAACGGCGTTATGGTCAGAGCCGGGGTAAAGGGAAGCTGGTTTGAAAAGGCCGCCAGGGTTTCGCTGCCCCAGCCACCGGGAGATGAAGCCGCGCGGATCGAGGCCATAGAAGGGGCCCTACAGGAGACGATCGCCCAACTGGGCGGGGCAGACGCACTCTGCGTGGTATCGCTGCCGCCGGATCTGGCATCCTACCGGAACATCCGCCTCCCCTTCAAGGATGCCAAAAAGATCCGCCAGATCCTCCCCTTTGAGCTGGAGCCCTCCCTCCCCTTTCCGGTGGATGAGCTGATCATCGATTTCCGGGCCATCCAACTCCCGAGCCAGGCCGAAGGAACCGATATCATCGCGGCCGCGATCGAAAAAAAGCAGATCCTTTTCTATATGGACCGGCTGCAGAAGGCCAAGCTCGATCCGGAGATCCTTACCGTCGGCGGATTTGCCACCGCGCAGGCCCTATGCCGAATGACCGATATCCCGGAAAACGGACTTTTCATCGACATCGACACGGACCGCTGCACAATCTTTGCGCTGATCTCGGGACAGATCTCTCTGGTGCGGGTCTTTCCCCTGAACCCGGGGCACGGAGAGAAGGAGATCGCCAAAAACCTCTGCGGTCACATCCGAAGAACCCTGGCCGCTTTCGAGCAGAACTTCCACCCGGACTACCAGCCCGAGGAGATCCATCTGGCCGGATACGGCCTCTCGGATACGGAGTTCGATGCGGAGATCCAGCGGATATTGGGGGTTCCGGTGAAGCGCTTCGATCTGATCCGGGATTCGGGAATGCTGAGGAAACAGAGAGGGGGCGGCGGCGCGGCCCCCATGCCGGACGTGGATCATGCCCTGGCTCTTGCCATCACCGATGTTCACAGCTATCCGGTCCTGAACTTCCGGAAAGGGGAGTTCGGGACGAACCGGCAGTGGGCCGAACACAAGAGCAGCCTCATCAAGCTCGGGATTCTCGGCCTGCTGGTGATGGGCGGATTCTTTGCCAACTTCTTGATCGAGGCCGGCGCGATGGAGCGGCAGATCGATGAGATCGACGGCAAGATCCGAAACGTCTTTCAGGATACCTTTCCGGAGATCACCCGGATTGTGGACCCGCTCCATCAGATGCAGGTGGCCATGGAGGAGGAGAGCGAGGAGAGCCGGTACGCGGCAGACCCGGCCGCGGACATCAAGGCCATCGATATCTTGAACGAGATCAGCCGGGGCGTGCCCCCGGGAATCGATGTGGAGCTTAACCGCATGGTGATCGGTGACAACAGCGTCCTGGTCTCGGGCGATACCGACACCTTCAATGCGGTGGATGAGATCCAGAATGGCCTCTCCGGTTCGACACTCTTTAAAAAGGTGACCATCAGCTCCACCAACAAGGAGCGGACCGGAAACCGGATTCAGTTCAAGATGAGAATCGAACTATGATAAAGATGAGCAAAAGAGAAAGGAACATGGTGACGGTTGCAGTGGTCGCCATCGCGATCTTCATGATCATTCAGTTCGGGGTCATTCCCTTGAAGGGGAAGCGGGAGCGGATGGCCCGGGCACTGGATTCCAAGACCGATACCCTGACGCAGATGATCCAGCTCAAGGCCCAATACGAAACCCTGACCGGCAATGCCCGGCAGGCCAGAATCCAGTTCGATGAACGGGAGCCGGGATTCACCCTCTTCTCCTTTCTGGACCGGCTTGCGGGACAGGCCGGGATCAAGGATCACATCAGCTATATGAAGCCGTCGAGGTCCGAAGACAAAGAGAGTCCCTATAAGCTCTCTCTGGTGGAGATGAAACTCCAGGACATCGACCTGAAACAATTGACCCCATACCTGCACATGGTGGAGACCTCCAAAAACGTGGTCTATATCCGGCGCATGTCCATCACCAAGAACCGGAAAGATGAAGGGGTGGTGGATGCGATTCTGCAGGTGGAGACCTACGAGCTGTAAATATTGTGATGAAAAAAATTTTGCTATATACCCTCTACATCGGGGTTGTCACGGCCGCATTTGCCTATTTTCTCTTTCCTTCGGACGCGGTAAAAGATTATATAGTCCGGCAGGTCAAGGCCGCAGAGCCGAATCTGGAACTGCAGATCGAAAAGATCCGGCCGGCCCTGCCTCCGGGGCTCGCATTGGGGGGAACCCGGCTCTTTTATGAGACGATCCCCCTGGTGGAATCCCCCCAGGTCCGGGTGCTGCCGGTGATGACGACCCTTTTCAGCTCCGAGACGGCCATCGGGTTCAAAGGCCTTCTCTATGGCGGAAACTTCAAGGGCGTGGCGCTCTTTGACCGCCCTCCCGAGGCAAAGCCCCAATTGAAGCGGATTGAAGCCGGCCTCTCCGGGGTTCAGGTGGCGCAGGTCCATGCCTTGGAAAAGCTGCCCCAGGATTATGAAGTCCTCAGCGGCCTGCTTTCCGGAACCATCGATCTCCGGATGACCGATGCCGGAGAGACAGGCGAGGCAACCCTTTCGATCGCTGATCTGGGGCTGAAGATCGACGTTCCCATGATCGATCTGGGGCCGATCAACTTCAATGAGGTGAAGGCCGGTATCGACATGGTTTCGGACCGTCGGATTCAGATCCGGGAGTGTACCTTCAAAGGCCCCCAGGTCAACGGAACCCTCTCCGGAGATCTCGAGATCATGGACCTGCCGGAACAGAGCCGCCTCAACCTCACCGGAACCATCACCCCTCATGCCGCTTTTCTGGCAAATCTGTCAAAAGGTTTTCCTGCATCATTGCTTTTTAAAAAAAGATCAGGTAAAAGCGAGTTGGCATTTGCCATTCGCGGAACCTTGAAAAATCCGCAATTCTCATTGCTTTAAAGACGGAACCGATGATTAATCGAATTCTTACGCTGATTCATCTGCTATTGATCGCAGCCGTTATCTATCTGGGCGTCAGCGCCTTCTACAGGTATGTGGAGGTCCGTCTGGAACGGCCCCCCGAGATCCGGGTGGCCGGCGCGGTGCAGTCCGAGACCCCGGAGACCGTGATCCGCCCTCTTGCCGCGTACGATCCCATTGTCGAACGGGATCTCTTCAAGACCAAAGAGAGGCCCAAACCCGAGCCCGAGCCCAAAGATGAGCAGATGAACGTCGATGCCCTGAAGCAGACGGATCTGAATCTCAAACTATGGGGAACCGTATCCGGAGACGAACAGACCGCATATGCGGTGATCGAGGATACCCAGAAGCGGAAACAGGATCTCTTCCGGGTTGGGGATTCCATCCAGAACGCCCGGGTCAAGATGATTCTGCGGGAACGGGTGGTGCTGACCGTGGATGGCAAGGACGAGGTTCTGGATATGGAAAAACGGCTGGCCAGCGCAAGTCCGTCGGGTCAGATACCCCGCAGCTCCGCACCGTCGCCCTTTCCCACACCGAACGAGGAATCGTCGGGTGAGGTGGGAACGGTTCGTCTCCAGCGGGAAAAGATCGAATCGGCCGTCAACAATGTCAACAACCTAATGCGCCAGGCCCGGATCCGCCCCCATTTCAAAGACGGAAAGCCGGACGGCCTGACGTTGACCCGGGTGCGGCCCAACTCCATCTTTACGGAGCTGGGGCTCAGGAGCGGGGATATCATCACCGGGGTGGACGGACAGCAGATCGAGTCGGTGGACGACGCGCTCCGCTTCTACCGGAGCCTGAAATCCTCCTCCAACGTCAAACTCGAGATCCGGCGCCGGGGTCAAAAACAGCAACTCGAATACCAGATCGAATAACGATAAAGGAGCTAACGGATCGGTACCCCCATGACAAGATCTAAAAAAACGGCAGGACCTCAAAAAAGGCTGGTCAACGGTATTGTCTGTCTATTCTCGCTGCTTGCGCTCATGGCCGCATCTGTGGGTCCGGAGATCAACCCGGCCCATGCTCAGCAGCCGCCGACCAACGGAATCAACGGGAATGGCAGCCAGGAGCGGTTCGTCTCGATCGACTTCAACGATGTGGATATCAGCGTCTTCATCAAATTCATCAGCGAATTGACCGGAAAGAACTTCATCGTGGACAACCGGGTCAAGGGGAAGGTGACGGTCATCTCCCCGGCCAAGATCTCGGTGGAGGAGGCGTTTAACGTCTTTGTGTCGGTCCTCGAGGTTCACGGCTTCACCACGGTCGATTCCGGAAACGTGATCAAGATCGTCTCCGCGCCCGAGGCCCGGGCCAAGAGCATCCGGACCCTGCTGGATCGGGAGCGGGTCTCTCCGGAGGACAAGGTGGTCACCCAGGTCATCTCCCTGCGGTATGCGGACCCCAACGACATCACCCGGCTCTTCCGGCCCCTGGTCTCCAAGAGCAGCGTCATTCTGCCGTATCAGCCCACCAACATGCTCATCATCACCGATGTCTATTCCAACATCCGGCGGCTGATGAAGATTCTGGCCTCTCTGGACGTGCCCGGCGTGGGGCAGGAGATCGGCATTATCCCCCTGAACTACGCGGACGCGGCAAATGTGGTACGGGTGCTCTCCACGGTCTTTCAGCAGCGGAGGGCGGCACAGAAAGGAGCCGCGCCCGGCGAGACTGTCCGGTTTGTGGCGGACGAGCGGACCAACACCATCATTGCGCTGGCAAACGAAGAGGAGCTGGTCCGGATCCGGGAGCTGGTGAACCGGATCGATCTGGAGGTTCCCCGGGGCAAGGAGAAGATCCATGTCTACTACCTGGAGAATGCGACTGCAGAGGAGCTGGCAAAGGTGCTCCAGTCCCTCTCCAGCAAAGTCAAGCCCACGACGGCCCAAAAAGGGAAGAAGGAGGCGCCCATTGTCTCGGAAAAGACGAACATCACCGCGGACAAGGCCACCAACAGCCTCATCATCATGGCCGACAAGGACGATTATCTGACCCTGGAAGCCATCATCAAGAAGCTCGACATCCCCCGATCCATGGTCTATATCGAGTGTCTCATCATGGAGGTGAACGTCAGCAACGGCTTCTCTCTGGGCGTCGAGTGGATCGCGATGGGCGATACCGAATACCGGGACAGCGAGGCGGCCTTCGGCGGCGGATTCTCCGGCGGTGAGTCCGGCTACGACAATCTGGCAGGGCTCATCACCCCACCCATGGGAATGCTGCCCCCCGGCTTCTCTCTGGGGATCTTTGCCGAACCCCTGCAGATCGGGGATCTAACCTTTCCCAATCTCGGGGCCATTGTCCAGGCATTCCGGAAGAACAAGGACGTCCACATCCTCTCCACGCCCCAGATCCTGACCACCGACAACGAGGAGGCGACCATCACCGTGGGCAAGAATGTCCCCTACCTCACCAAATCGGGCTCCTCCACAGTGGAATCCTACAATACTTATGAGTACAAGGATGTGGGTATCACGTTGAAGATCACCCCCCAGATCAGCAAAGACAAAACAGTTCGGCTGCAGATCGCGCAGGAGGTGACCAAGCTGGATCAGACCCTGACCACCGGGGACCGGCCCACCACCCTGAAGCGGACCATCGACACCACGGTGATCGTCCATGACAAGAACACGGTGGTCATCGGCGGCCTCATAGACGACAGCCTCTCCACAACCGAGTACAAGATCCCCTGTCTCGGGGACGTTCCAGGGCTCGGCTGGCTCTTCAAGTCTCTTTCCAACTCCCAGGAGAAGACCAACCTCTTCGTCTTTCTCACCCCCCATGTGATGCAGAATGCGGCCGAAGCCGAGGCCTTCTACAACGAGAAGAAGCAGGAGGTCAACCGGATCGAGGAGCAGGGGATCAAGCTCTATGAGCGCCACTACGACAAATTCGGCTACGGGAGGTCGGACCGGGAGGTGATCGAAACCCCTGAAGGCTTTCCCCCCGGGGTGGCCGAGCCGGAAGTCGATATTCCCTCTTCTCCGGATAGAGTCGAGCCTGTAGTCATTCCCGATCCCATCATCATCGAAGATATGGAAGTCCGGGAGGAAGCGGAGTAGATCCGAAGACCCATGAAAAAGCAACTGCTGCAGATACTCAAGAATACCGCGGGAATCTCCGAGGATCATATCGAAGAGGCCGAACGGATCAAGTCCGAAAAAGGGGGAACCCTCGGCGATATCCTCGTGAAGAAGAACTTCATCACCGAGCATCAACTGCTGGAGGCATTGAGCCTTCAGTACGACATCCCGTTCTGGCCCCGGCTCCCCTCCCAGCCCATCGAAACCGAGGTGACGGAGCGGATTCCCATCCATTTTCTGAAGAAGTACATCATGGTCCCGCTGGTATCCAACGGCCATTCGGAAAAGGGGAATCCGGCCGGAGAATCCGGGGAGACGGACCTTTCCGGATATGTGATCGCGGTCAATGATCCGGCCGCGTTCCAGCCCTTAGACGATCTTATCCGGCTCATCGATGCGGTCAACTTCCAGGTGGTGCTCTCAACCAAAGAGGCGATCCTGTCGGCCATCAACCTCTCCTACGATCTCAACCGGGACTCTGCGGAACAGCTCGTCCAGAACATGGAGGAGAGCGACGGGGCCACCATCATCAGCGAGATCCAGGATACCGCAGACCTTTTAGACGACACCAGCGACGCGCCCATCATCAAACTGGTCAACCACATAATCTCCCAGGCCGTGAAAGCCAGAGCCAGCGACATCCATGTGGAGCCGTACCAGGACAGCTTCAAGGTCAGGTACCGGGTGGACGGCATCCTCTATGATCTGCTCTCGCCGCCCAAGTGGATTCAGCCGGCCCTCACCTCCCGGATCAAGGTCATGTCCAAGATGAACATCGCGGAGAAGCGCCTCCCCCAGGACGGCCGGCTGGAGGTGAAGATCGGGGACCAGGACATCGACGTCCGGATCTCGACCATCCCCACCACCTTTGGGGAGCGGGTGGTACTCCGGCTGCTCAACAAGAGCACCTCCCTGCTGGAGCTGTCGGAGCTGGGAATGACGCCGCAGAAGCTAGCGACTCTGAAAAAGCTGGTGACCAACCCCAACGGGATCATTCTCGTCACAGGCCCCACCGGAAGCGGAAAGACGACAACGCTTTATGCGGTTCTGGCCTCCATCAACACCCCGGACATCAACATCATAACCATCGAGGACCCGGTCGAGTACCAGCTCAGAGGGATCAGCCAGATCCAGGTCAACCCCAAGATCGACCTCACCTTTGCCCGTGGACTCCGCTCCATTGTGCGCCAGGACCCGGACGTGGTGCTGGTGGGGGAGATCCGGGACCCGGAGACCGCGGAGATCGCGGTCCAGTCCGCGCTCACGGGCCATCTCGTCTTCTCCACCCTCCACACCAACGATTCGGCCGGCGCGATCACCCGTCTGGTGGACATCGGGGTGGAGCCATTTCTCATCTCCTCATCGGTGCTTGCGGTGGTGGCCCAGCGGCTTGTGCGAGCCCTCTGCTCCAACTGCAAAGCGCCCAGCCAGCCGGATGCGCTGGCCCTGGAGACCATCGGCATCGATCCCAAGTTGCTTGCCGACCATACGATCTACGAGGCTGTGGGCTGCCCCGACTGCCTCAACACCGGGTACCTGGGCCGGTGCGCGATCCTGGAGATCATGCAGATGAGCGGAAAGCTCAAAAGCCTGATACTGCAGACCTACGACTCCAACCGGATCAAGGAGGAGGCGGGGATCGAGACCCTGCGGGATGACGGCATCCAAAAGATATTGAACGGCGTCACCACCATAGAAGAGGTCCTCCGGGTGACCCAGCGCTGATATGATGCGCCAGCCCATCTATCGCCTTGTTCCTCTTTTTCTTCTCTTCATCGGGACTCTCCTTCTATCGTCACAGGCCGCCGCACAAAGCATCGGCAAAACGATCACCCCGGAGGAGCAGTTCTCCTTTGCCGAAGGGTATTTCTCAAATCGGGAATACGATAAGGCCGTCACCGAGTACGAGCGGTTTCTCCATCTCTTTCCCGATGCCGAACAGAGGGATTTGGCCCGTTACCGGAGCGGGATGGCCCGATTCCACCAGGGGCAGTACGAAGAAGCGATTCGGGTGCTGGGAAATCTGATCCAAGAGAATGTCCGGACCCTTTCAAAAAAGGATCTGTCCGATCCTGTGGTGCAGTCAGTCTTTTCCGTCAGCCGATCCTATCTTAACATAGAAAACCTTTTGGAGGCGGTTCAAACCTTGAATTTCCTGATCCGGAACACGAATCATCCCGAAGTTCGCCGGGAGAGCCGGTACCAACTGGCCTGGGCCTATATCGAAGCGGGAGAGTGGGAGCAGGCATCAACAATTCTGACCCGGTTGAACCCAGCCCGGTTGAATTCAGCCCAGTTGAATCCGGATGGCCGCGCTTCGGATCGGGAAAAACCCGAAAAGATCGACGAACTGCTCGCAGCGCTGAAAAGTGCGGATGCAATCCCCCAAAAAGATCCGGTCAGCGCCGGAGTTCTCGCTCTCGTGCCGGGGGCCGGCTATCTGTATACCGAACGATACCGGGACGCGCTGACCGCCTTTCTGGTCAACGGAGCGCTAATGGCCGCAGCCTTCGAGGCATGGGAGAACGACAACGAGATCCTCGCCGGGATCATCGGGATCGTCGAGATCGGATTCTACACCGGCAGCATCTACGGCTCTATATCGGCTGCGCACAAGTACAACCGGCGGTCTCAGAAGAACTACATCGAGGGACTCAAACAGCAGATGGGATTTCGCTTCTCCGCTGTGGAGGATGGTTTTCTGATCAGCCTGCAGTACCGGTTTTAGGATTTTTGAAACACGAACCTCTTCCTCGTCACACCTGAAACCCCTGTGAAATCAGCTTGATCTGTAAAATAATGGATGTAAAAGAGGCGATAACAGCGGCTTTCAATGCATTGACAGAATTCTATCATGACAATTCGTTTTCCAATTTAGCCCTGGAAGAGGTTGAATTGTCGGACGATGAGAAATACTGGTACATTACCCTCGGCTATGATGTTCCGAATCCGAATCGAACAGATTCTCCTGTTGAATTGACGGTCGGAGGGGGGAGTTCAAAAAAATACATTCGAAATTTTAAAATATTCAAAATCGATGCCGGCACCGGAAAAGTCAAATCCATGAGAATCAGAGAAATATGATTGATGTTATTGACAATCTAATGCGGAAATATAAAAACAAAGGAATTCTTATTGATACGAATCTATTGATCCTATTTTTAATCGGTTCCATAGATCCTGATTTTATACCGACTTTCAAAAGAACAAAAAAATATATAAAAGAAGATTTTTATTCAATCCTCAAAATAATCAGTTATTTTAATTCCATCGTTACAACCCCCAATATACTTACTGAAGTCAATAACCTCTCAAATAGCCTGACCGATAAATACCGGTTTGAATTTTATAGAATTTTTTCCAAAGCGATTATATTGCTTGATGAACACCATATCATCAGCAAAGAAATGGTGGGAAAAGTGGAATTCGAAAAGTTCGGACTGACGGATTCAATCATATATTATGTAACCAGCGAAAAATATCTACTCCTTACCGACGACTTCCCGTTATCGCAATATGTCCGGTCAAAAAACGGTGATGCGATCAATTTCAATCACATCAGGATGTTGAATTGGTAACGGATTTGTTTGGAATCGTCTCAAGCCGAATATCATTTCCAAAAAATGCGTTAACAGCTTGACGCATTTTCACCGCATCCACTCCGGAATGCTCGGGTCCTCCGCCTTCTTCTTCCGCTCCAATGCCTTTTTCCGCTGCTCTTCGATCCGCATCCGGGCCTGCTGCATCCAGTCCGGAAGATTCTCCTTCTTCTCCTTTTTCTGACCTCCTGCAGATTTTTTCGATTTGTTGGCCCCTGGCGGTTTCAGGTGAGGATTGCGCATCCATTCCGGAATATCAGGAGACTCCCCCTTTTTCCGGCGCTCTAAAGATTTCTCTCGATGGGCCTCGATCATATTCTTTGCCTGCTGCATCCAGTCCGGGACCTCGGCCTTTTTCGGCTTTACCACCCGGGGACCCGGGAATGGCGCGAGGGTAGGCGCAGGCCGCGTCTCCTCCGGGTCCGGAAAGATGAACTCCCGCCGATCAAGCCCCAGCTTCCAGCATATCTCATTGATGATGGCCTTCTCTTTGGACTCCATCTCTCCGTTGGCCTCGGCCACGGCGCAGCTCACCAACACCAGCAGCTTTGCCTCTTCCGATCCCTTGGGGATCTTGGTGATAGCTTTAAATGCCTTGAGCTTCCCCAGACGCGGATCGAACTCGAACTGGGAGACGTGCCGCTCAAAGGCCGCCATCACCTCCTCCAGCTCAAAGAGGCTCAAAGTCTCGTTCATTCCCGCGAACTGGACGAGCTTTGCCATCTCCTCGGACTCCACCACCTCGTTGGTATAGGCCACCAGCGCTGAGGCCCCGACCACGGCCTCCAGGAAATCCCGGTACTCCTCCTTCTCTTCCTGCTGTCGGCGGGAGCGCAATCCGGCCCACCGTTTTGCATCGTCGAGGATGCCCATTCTCGCTGCTCCTTAAACCATCACCAACATTTCAGTGCTTTGTCATCAGATGCGTCACGGCCCGCTCCAGTCCGTCTATGGTCAGCTCGAACATGGGAAAGATCCCCCGGATGATCTGAAGCGTGCGGGTATATGGCCAGGCCCGCTCCGGAACCGGGTTGAGCCAGACATTGTGGGGGAAGGTATCTGAAAGAAACCGGAGCTGTTCGATGCTGGGCCGGCCGCTGCGCTCCTCGATGTGGATCGAGCCGTCCGTAGCCATCAGCTCGTAAGGGGCCATGCTCGCATCCCCCACGAAGATCAGCCGGGTCTCGGGGTCCAAGCCGGCAAATTTTTTGACATTGACCGGCTTCCGGTACCGCGCGGGGTCTTTCCAGAGGGTGTCGTAGACTGTGTTGTGAAAAAAGTAGGTCCTGACCTCCTTGAACTGGGATCCGGCATGGTGAAACAGGGATTGAACCACCGGAATGTAGGGGTCCATAGACCATCCGCCATTGTCGATCGCCAGGATCACCTTGAGCCGGTCCTTCAGAGCCCGCTCAAAGACGATCTCGATCTCGCCCGCGTTCTTCATGGTCCGGTATATGGTCTCGTCCACATTGACCCGATCTTTGGGACCCACAGGCCGCAAGTGTTTCAGCCGCTTCAAGGCCTCGCCCATCATCTCCTGCCGCAAAGGACCTGTCAGGGAGTAATCCTTGTACCGCCGATCCATAGCCACCTTGACCGCGGACTTGTTCCGGGATACCCCCCCCACCCGCATCCCGCCGGGATGGTATCCGGAATGGCCAGTGGGGGAAGTGCCGCCGGTTCCGATCCACTTGCTGCCGCCCTGATGGCGCCCCTGTTGCTCCTTGAGCCGCTCTTTGAAATACTCGAGCAGCTCCTCGGGCGAGTATTTGGACAGCTCGTTTTCGTCCATCCCCAGTGCCCGGGCAAGCTCTGCCGGGTCCTTGAGCCACTCCTCCAGCAGCACCCGGGCGATATCGTCGATCTCAACCCCTTCCGCGTCCGGAAGATCCGCGCCCTCGAAGGTATGGGCAAAGACCTGATCAAAGAGATCGAAATACCGCTCGCTCTTCACCAGAATCGCGCGTGAGGCCACATAGAACTGGTCGATGGAGTTGACCAGCCCCCGGCTCAATGCCCGCTGCAGTGTCAGAAACGCGGTGGGGCTGACCGGAACCCCGGCATCTTTCAATGTATAGAAAAAATTGATGAACATCGGATCAGATGAACCTTTTGCGGCTGACAAATCCGTTTGCCGCCTTGTAATCCCCGCTCTTTTTGAAGAGCACCCCGAGAAAAGGAAGCCCCCCCTTCTGCAGCTTTTTGGGCCGGAAATCGGGGTCCGCCTGCAGCGCCCGAATCCAGTTCAAAAGTTCCCGTGTGGCTGGCTTCTTCTCGATATTCTCCAGCTCCCGAAGCCGGTAAAATGCCTGGATCGCATTCTCCATCAGATCCTCGTCGATCTTGGGGAAATGAACCCGGATGATCTGACGCATCATCTGGGCATCGGGAAATGCGATGTGGTGGAAGTTGCACCTGCCCAGAAAGGGGTCCGACAGATCCTTTTTCGCGTTGGAGGTGATGATGATCACGGGCCGATGGATTGCGCGCACCCGCTTGTCGATCTCGATGATGTCGAACTCCATCCCATCCAGCACATCGAGCATGTCATCCTGGAAATCGGTGTCGGCCTTGTCGATCTCGTCGATGAGCAGCACGGTCCGGTTATCTGCTGCAAATGCCTGCCCGATCTTCCCCATTTTGATGTAGTCCTCGATATTGCTCACATCCCGTGTGGAGTCTCCAAAACGGCTGTCGTTGAGCCGGGTGAGGGTGTCATACTGATAGAGCGCATCGATGAGCTTCATGCTCGACTTCACATTCAGGATGATCAGCGGCATCTTGAGGCTCTCCGCGATCGCGTGCGCGAGCATGGTCTTTCCGGTTCCCGGCTCTCCTTTTAACAGGAGAGGCATCTCCAGAGCCATGGAGATGTTGACGATGTTTGCCAGTTCATCATCTAAAACATAGCGGCTTGCGCCGGTAAAAACAGTTTGAAATTCCGACATAATCTTCTTACGACCTCTTGGTTTTTTTAAGATTTTCTAATTCGTTCCGAGAGT
>JAABSZ010000163.1:0-8757 GCA_011390135.1 Desulfobacteraceae bacterium
CTTGCCCGGAATCCGGATCTTTCGGGCAGTATCTATTTCATCAGCCAGGATGAGCCGATCCCTCTCTGGGAGATGGTGGATCGGATACTGGAGGCCGGGGGCCTGCCAAAAGTGAAAAAAAGAGTATCGGCAAAGACCGCGTACCGGCTGGGGGCCTTTTTCGAGGGCCTATACAAAAGCTTTCATATCGATTCGGAGCCGCCCATGACCCGCTTTGTGGCCGGCGAACTCGCGACGGCCCACTGGTTCGATATAGAGGCGGCCAGAACCGATCTTGGCTACCACCCAAAAATCTCGGCCCAAGAGGGGCTCCGCCGCCTGGCCCTCTGGCTGAAAGAGAATCCGGAAAAAGAGATCCCCTAACCGGCCTTCTCCTCCCCATCCAGCAGGCTGCGCACCTTCTTGATCAATCCCTGCGGGGAAAAAGGCTTCTGTAGAAAATCGACCCGCCCCCCCTTCCCCTCCCGGTCCGAGATGGTCGTATCAGTATACCCGGAGATGAAGAGCACCGGCATCTCCGGCATCTTTTCGGCCATCCGGTCCGCAAGCTCTTTACCGCCCATGTTGGGCATGATCATGTCCGTCACCATCAGATCGATGGGCCCCAGGTGGCTTTTTGCCGCGGAGATGGCTTCATTGCCGTCCCGGGCCCCAATGACGGTATAGCCGAACCGTTCCAGAATGCCTGCCCCAATCTCCCGGACGATCTCGTCATCTTCCACCAGCAGAATCGTCTCCTGCCCCTTGCCTGAGACCTCTTCCGATATCATCGGCTCGGGCGGCTGCACTGTCCGGACGATGCGGGGAAGATATATCTTGAAAACGGTTCCCCTTTCCGGCTCGCTGTAGACCCAGATGTGGCCCTTGTGCTTTTTGATGATTCCATAAACCGTTGAAAGCCCCAGCCCTGTCCCCTTGCCGCTCTCTTTTGTGGTGAAGAAGGGGTCGAAGATCTGGTTCAGGGTCTCTTTGTCCATGCCCTCGCCAGTGTCGCTTATCCGGATGAGCGCATAGAGGCCCGGCTCCATGTCGAGACGACCCTCCAGATCGGCCTCTTTGATCTCGACATCCTCTGTTTCGATGGTAAATCTCCCCCCGCGGGGCATAGCATCTCTGGCATTGACCGCGAGGTTCATCAGCACCTGATGGATCTGGGAGGGATCGGCCCGGACAGATCCTTCCGAAGCGGCTGTCTCGATTCTCAATTCGATATCCTCTCCGATGAGACGGCGGAGCATCTTTTCCATATCCTTCAGGACTTCATTGATATCCAGGGGGCGGGATTGAAGATTCTGTTTCCGGCTGAAGATCAGCAGTTGCTGCACCACGGCCGCGGCCCGCTGAGTGACCCGGGTGATCTGGTGGAGCTTTTCCGACTGTCTGGGAGAATCCTGCAGCTCATGGCGCAGCAGATCCGCATACCCCATGATGACCGTGAGCAGGTTGTTGAAATCATGCGCCACGCCGGCCGCAAGGCGTCCTACGGCCTCCATCTTCTGGGCCTGGAGAAACTGCTCCTCCAGCTTGATCCGCTCTGAGATGTCTCTGGCCACGGCCACGGAAAAGAGGGTTTCGTTGAAGATCATGGAGCTGAACATGATCTCAGCGGGGAAGGTGGTGCCGTCCCTTCGGAACATATCCGCGGAGATCTTCTTCCGGATCTTGGGCTCGGATTCTGCCTTTGCGAAGAAGCTGCGGATCACCGGATGTGCGGCCTTTTCAAGGAGGTCGAAGACCGATTGTGCGGTGAGATGCTCTCGATCATAGCAGAGCTGACGGCATGCGGAGCGGTTGACGTCTTCGATGCGGCCCTGTGGGATTTGCATTAAAAAGATGGCATCGTTGCTCTCGTTGAGCAGTGCCCGGAATCTTTCCAGTTGGGCCAGGCGCTGCTGGAGCTGCGGGTAGTAGCTTTTGCGGACCGAGGTCTCGCCCAGACCGATCAGCTTTTTCCGTAGATCACCATTCTCCGAAGGCCCGTCAGAGCGCCTCTTCATAGATGACCTCGATATCCCGCAGGTTGGGCCGCCGCGGATTGGTCACCATGCAGGGATCTTTGATGGCCTTGCCGCTCAAAACCGAGAGATCGGCCGTCTTCACCCCCAGTCCTGAAAGGCCCCTGCCCACGCCGGCCTTTCTGCGAAGCTGCGCCACCCGCCGGAGGATCGCGGTCCGCTTAGCGACCGAATTCATCCCCCGAATGTCCAGCCCCATTGCTTTGCCTATCATCAAAAACCGCTCTGGGGCCGCGGAATAGTTGTAGGCAATCACATGGGGCAGCAGGATCGAATTGCACTCGCCGTGGGGGAGGTCCAGAAAGCCGCCCAGGCTATGGGCCATCGCGTGAACCGCGCCCAGAATCGCATTGGAAAAGGCCAGCCCCGCCTCGAGGCTGCCCAGCATGACCTTTGTGCGGAGTTCGATGCTATTCGGGTTGCGGATGGCCGGCACCAGGTTTTCCGAGATCATCCGGATGGCCTCTAAAGCGTGCATGTCGGTGATCGGGGAGCTGGCATTGGAGACAAATGCTTCGATGGCATGGGTCAGGGCATCGAGGCCCGTGCAGGCGGTCAGGTATGGGTCCATGGTCATCAGGGTCTCCGGGTCCACCAGAGAGACATCAGGGACCACCATCTTGCTGACGATCGCGATCTTTACCTTTTCCTGGCTATTGGTGATGATGGCAAATTGAGAGACATCGGCCGAGGTTCCGCCGGTGGTGGGGATGCAGATGAGGGGAGGGCCCGGCAGTGACACCCGGTCGGCCCCCTCGAATTCGAGGATGTGGCGCCGGTTGGTACTGACGATCCCGACCCCTTTGGCGCAGTCCATGGGGCTGCCCCCGCCCACAGCCACGATCGCATTGCACCCGTTGCTCCGGAAGGCCGCGGCCGCGGCCATCACCTCTTCGGCCCTGGGGTTTGGGGAGACTTTGGAATAGAGGGTATAGGCAACCCCGGCCTCTGTGAGGCTCTCTTCCACATCCTTTACCCATCCGGCTTCGATCACGCCCGGGTCTGTCACCACAAAGACCTTTTGTGCGCCGAGATTTGCCGCATACCGGCCCGCATGGTGCCGCGCGCCAACGCCGAAGATGAACTCAGGGGCAACGAATTTCCTCAATTCCGGATATTCTCTTTTCATTTTTTGGCTCTTTCCATTTTTTGGCCTTCCCCATTGTTGTCACCTGGTACCATTTTACCAAAAAATGGAGCTTTTGCGGGCATTTTGTGCGGGTGCTGCCTGTGAATGCATCTGTGACGTTCGGCTGAATCCCTCTTCGCCGAAGGGATCGGGAATGGAAAACGCCTGTTGTTGGGGGGAGCGGAGCAGATCTTCCGCCCCCTTAAAATCGTCAACCGGTTTCTGCTTTATACCCTCTCAGGCTCTCTGGGAAGGATATTGGTGAACTCATACTCCTCCACGGGCTGGCCGGCCGAGGCCTCGAAATCCTCCTCTCCCCACTGTTCGATGGAGAGGTATTTTTCGCCTGTGTCATCCTCATAGTCCCAGGCGAGCATTTTATGGGCCGGCCCTTGACTCTCTTTGTAGAAATCGCCGCCGGCCCACTCCTCCAGATAGTAGAGAACCCCCTCATAGGTGATCTCATCGGGTGGGTCCTCGTTTTCAACAATATGGCGGGGAATGTTGGCGCCTAGCCGGCCCATCGGGATCTTCCGGCTGATGCTCCACTCATCCTCGTCATCGGTCGATTTCTCCAGATAGAGGGTATCATCATGGCTCTTGAGCTGCCACTCGTAGGAGAGATCCCCCGCGCCCCAGTCATAGTAATGTCTGGCCGTCACCTCCCAGGTCTTCATGTCGTAATCGACCATGTATCGCACATCCAGATCCGACAGCTTCAGATCGGTGAGGGAAGGGATCTCCTCCTGCTTCTTCTTGCCGAACCCAAAGAATTCCAACAGGCCCATAGCAACCCTCCGTTTCTATTCGATGCCCATTTTCTTCTTCAGCTCCAGCAGACTCGCGGAGGTCGCGGCACTCTGATTCCCGCTCTCCAGGGCTCTGCTGATCTCATCGTCCACGCTCTTTTCAGCACTTGCCATCTCTCCGTATGCAATGGCCAGGGACTCGTCTTCCTCCACCTTGGCCTTCATCTTCTCCAGCATGGCCATGGTCCCGGAGGTGTCGATGTTGGCCAGTTGCTTGTTGATCTTCTTGGTGGAAGATGCGGTCTTGGCCCGGGCCCGCAGGGTGGTCAGATCGTTCTCAGCCGTGGAGATGGTCGATTTGATCTTGTTCACGTTTCCCTGGAGGTTGTTGGCCATCTGTTCGTGGCGCTGAGCCTCCTGGCTGCCGCGCACCGCATCCTGGGCCATCTGCTCCTTCTTGCTCAGGGCTTCGGTGGCCAGCCGCTCTGCCTCGGACATATCCACTGCCCCGCTCTGGCCCTTTTGCAGCAGCAGCATGGCCTTGCGCTCGTAATCCGCGGCCAGCTTCTTCTTGTTGTCGGCATCCTTCCGGGTTCGGATCGCGATCCCCTTTACCTCGGCAAGGCTCGTCATGGCCTGCTGTAGATCCGTTTTCAGATCCCGGATGCCCTGTTCGGTCAGTTTGATCGGATCTTCGAAGCGGTTGACCACGGAATGGGCCTCGGACTGTCCGATTTTAAAGAGTCTGGAAAATATCGACATGGATTATGCCTCCTTTCATTCCATCTGTTCGTTCTATCAGTTAGAAGAATCCGCAAAGGTGATAAGCTCCGATCCGTATTCGGAAAGGGCAAGGCTCAGGGCATGGATGGAGCCCTCCAGCTCATTCCGGTCCAGACATTCCAACTGCAGGGTATCCCGGAAGACCAGGATCTCCCCCTTCTCATCCAGGCAGAACGCGCCATGCACCAGATCCCGGTTCATCTGCAGCAGCCGTTTGTAGAAACTGGTGCTCTCCGGCTTCACCCGCATGATCACCTGCTCCAGTACCAGGATCGGCGGCTCGCAGTCGATAACCAGATTCTTGATCCCATTCTCCTCGTCGTCGACGACCACCAGCTCCTCTTTCTCGTCCTCGTCCACGATCACCATGTCCATATCATGCAGATACTGCTTGACCATCTCGAATTTCTCTTTCATACCTCCCTCCAGACCGTTAAAAGATTAATGGTGCTTTATGTGATATCCGGCTGTTCCGATGCGATAACGATCAGAAGATCGTCGCTGTCGAGCCGGTAATCACCATCCGGGTTTGCGATCAGGTTCTTCCCCTCCCGATCCTCGATGCCGATGCAGATGATGTTGTACCCCCGCTTCAGCTCGGAAAGGATATCGGAAAAGGGTTTGCCGACAAGGCGTTCCGGCGGGTTCACTTTATAGAGTTCATCTCCGAAGCGGTTGCTCACCAGCTCGGTGATCATTCTAGTGATGCCGTGGTTCAATGACGCCTGTACCAGCAGGTTGGTGCTCAGCTCGCCGATGACGATGATCTCATCGGCATTGGCCAGCTTGCAGTATTCGATATTCTTGGAGTCCATCAGCTCCACGCAGGTATATACTGCCGGGTTGATGCTCTCGATGGTCAGGGTGTTGAGGATGGTCTTGGCGTCTCTGGCGTAGGCATCGAGCCGCTCGTCCGACAGGACGATGACCGATTTGGCTCTTTCGATGTGCGCCCGTTTCAGATTCTCGGTATTGACCTCGCCCCGGATAAAATAGACATCCGGATCATCCACCGGCTTTTCCGGAATCTCGGCAATGATGACGATGGGCGTATCCTCACACCGCGGGGCCGCATGGAGTTCCGCTATGATGTCGCTTCCCCGATAGTTCCATCCGCAGAGAACAAAATGGTCATTCACGTCGGCTGTCTTCATACCTTTGGCCTCCAGAAGCCGTTTTTCCACAAAAAGGGATGCGATGTTCGCGGTCAGAAGCCCCAGAAAACCGATGCCGAAGATCATGACTATGGAGCCGATGATCCGTCCCCCGGGCGTGGCCGGGGAGATGTCCCCGTAGCCCACGGTCGTCATGGTCACCACAGACCACCAGACCCCATCGGCAAAGTCCATTCCCTCTTCAAAAGCGATGAACCCCCAGCTCCCCAGGAGTATAATCAGCAGAATGAGAAGGAGCACCTGGAAGATCTTCTCCCGGTGCATGAGACGGAAGGCTCGCTTCAGGAAGGTCAGGAAGATCGGCAATACATGGCCTCTTTCATCGAGGGGTTTCCTTTTGATGTCGGCAAATGGATGTCGGCAAAAGCGTCCGTTTGAATCAAATGTCCGCGAATCGATAAAGACGATTCAACAAATTAAACCATTCTTAGCAAATCCCCCCAATTTTTCAAGAGGAATTCGCACTTTCGAGATGAAATGACAAAATTGGCAGGATATGCTTAAAAAACCGATCAACAGCCAAATCGATGCGGAACCGTTTACAAACGGGCCATGATCCCCTATGATGGCAGGGGTTCACAGGAAAAGAGGAGATGAAAAAAATACCCGACATCAACGAATATATCGATGCCCTGAAGAACGCGCCCCGGATGAAGGAGCAGGTGGTCCACCACACCCTTCTGCCCCCGCAGGAGGCCGAACATGGGCAATTAGGTTCGCCGGACCCGGAAAAGATTATGGCGCTGCTGGAAAAGCTTTCAGTGGAAGGGCTCTACCGGCATCAGGCCGAGGCCCTGGATCATCTCCGGGCCGGGCGCCATGTTGTGGCGGCAACCCCGACCGCCAGCGGCAAAAGCCTGATCTACAACCTTTCGGCTCTGGAGCGGATCATGGCCGATCCCGGTGCAAAGGCTCTCTATCTCTTTCCGCTGAAGGCCCTGGCCCAGGATCAACTGGTTGGGTTCCGGCGGATGGCCGGTGAGAGCGGGGTTCCGGCCACGGCCGAGATCTACGACGGCGACACCGCGGACGCGCATCGAAAGCGGATCCGTAAGCGGCCCCCCAACGTGATCCTGACCAATCCGGACATGCTCCACCTCTCCTTTCTCCCCTATCATAAAGGATGGGCCTCCTTTTACGCAAACCTGCAGATGGTGGTGGTGGATGAGGTGCATACCTACCGTGGGATCATGGGCGCGCACATGGCCCAGGTCTTTCGGCGGTTCATCCGGATCTGCGGCCATTACGGGGCCCATCCGGTCTTTGTCTTCTGTTCGGCAACCGTGGCCAATCCGGCCCAACTGGCTCAGCAGCTTACGGGACTCCATGCCGAGACCGTGGCCCAAAGCGGGGCCCCCGTGGGAAAGCGCCACCTGGTGCTGATGGATTCTGTCTCCGGACCGGTTCAGACCGCGATCCAACTGCTCAAGGCGGCCCTGCACCGGAAACTTCGGACCATCGTCTATACACAATCCCGGAAGCTGGCCGAGCTGATCGCGCTCTGGGCCGGGAGCGGGTCGGGCCGCTTCAAGGAGAAGATCAGCGCGTACCGCGCCGGCTTTCTCCCGGAAGAGCGGCGGGAGATCGAGGCCCGCCTCTCGAACGGAGAACTCCTGGCCGTCATCTCCACCAGCGCACTGGAGTTGGGCATCGACATCGGGGATCTGGATCTCTGCATTCTGGTGGGGTATCCGGGAACCGTGGTGGCCACCTGGCAGCGGGCCGGCAGGGTGGGCCGCAGCGGACAGGATGCCGCGATGATCCTCGTCTCCGGAGAGGACGCGCTGGACCAGTATTTCATGCGCCACCCCCAAGAGCTGCTCACCCGGCCCCCCGAGTCCGCAGTGGTCAACCCGGAGAACGACCTGATCCTGGAAAAACATCTGGTCTGCGCGGCCGCGGAATGGCCCCTCCGGAGGGAGGAGCCGATCCTCTCATCCCTTTCTGCAAAAAGGGCTGCAGATCGACTGCTGGAGCGGGGAGAACTGCTGCAGAGCGGAGACGGCCGGGAGATCTACTCCAGAAGGAAGATGCCCCACCGTGATGTTGATCTCCGGGGAACCGGGAGCCGGTATGGCATCATCTGCAAAGATAACGGAGAGCGGTTGGGGGAGATCGACGGATTCCGGGCCTTTCGGGAGACCCATCCGGGCGCGGTCTATCTCCACTGCGGCAGAACCTACCGGGTGGCCAATCTCGACATCGAGGGGAAGAGCGCAATGGTGGAGGCCGGTGAACTCGACTATTACACCCGGGTCCGCAGCCGAAAGGAGACCGAGATCATCGAGATCGACGGCCAGCACCCGGTACGGGGAACCCGGATCTACTCGGGCCGCCTCCGGGTGACGGACCAGGTGGTCGGCTACGAGCGGATCAAGATCCGCGGTGGAAAGCGGCTGGGCATCCACCCCCTGAAACTGCCGCCTCAGGTCTATGAGACCGAGGGGATCTGGTTCATCATCCCCCCGGAGATCCAACAGGCCGCAGAGAAGAATTACATCCACTTCATGGGCGGCATCCACGCGATCGAACACGCGGCCATCGGCATCTTCCCGCTGCTGGTGATGGCGGACCGGAACGATCTCGGCGGCATCTCAACCTCCATGCACCCCCAGACCCGAACCGCGGCAGTCTTCATCTACGACGGTATCCCCGGCGGCGCGGGACTCACCCGGCAGGCCTTTTTCGGGGCCGAAGAACTGCTCCTCTCCACCCGCAAGGCCATCAAAGACTGCCCCTGCAACACCGGCTGCCCCTCCTGCGTCCATTCTCCCAAGTGCGGCTCCGGCAACCGCCCCATCGACAAAGAGGCCGCGCTATTTCTGCTGGACAGGATGCTTTTGAAGGCCGATGCCCCATCTGTGGCCCAACCGGTCCTTGGATTCGAAGAATCCCCGCAGAGAGAG
>JAABSZ010000164.1:0-8721 GCA_011390135.1 Desulfobacteraceae bacterium
TGACACAAAAATCGGAAAAGCTCTGGGACGGCCGGTTTTCCGAGGGAACCGCTAAAGTGGTGGAGCGGTTTACATCCTCCATCTCCGTGGACAGACGCCTCTACAAACACGACATCGAGGGGAGCATCGCGCACTGCCGGATGCTCGCGAAGGTCGGCGTCATCGCGGACGAGGAGGCCGATACCCTGGTTCAGGGGCTGGAGACGATCAGAGGGGAGATCGAGCGGGATGAATTTCCCTATGACGACAGCCTGGAAGACATCCACATGCATGTGGAGTCCCGCCTGAGCGAGCTGGTGGGAAATGTCGCGAGAAAGCTCCACACCGCAAGAAGCCGGAACGATCAGGTGGCCCTGGATACTCGGATGTACCTTCGGGAGGAGAGCCGGAACATCATTGCCGGCCTTTTCCGCCTCCGGGAGGTGCTGGTCGATCTTGCCGAAGCCGACATGGATGTGGTAATGCCCGGCTATACCCATCTGCAGCGTGCCCAGCCGGTACTCTTCTCCCATCACCTGATGGCCTACTACGAGATGTTCAAGCGGGATGCAGAGCGGTTTGAAGACGGACTGAAGCGGATCGATGTGATGCCCCTGGGAAGCGCGGCCCTGGCCGGGACCACCTATCCCATCGACCGGGCCTATACCGCAGAACTGCTCGATTTTCCCGCGGTATCGCCAAACAGTATCGATGCGGTATCGGATCGGGATTTCATCCTCGAATTTTTGAGCGGGGCCAGCATCTGCATGATCCACTTCTCCCGGTTTTCCGAGGAGCTGATCCTCTGGTCATCCGCGGAGTTCGGCTTTATCGAGCTGCCAGATGCGTTTGCCACCGGCAGCAGCATCATGCCCCAGAAGAAGAACCCGGATGTGCCGGAGCTGGTGCGGGGAAAGGCGGGCCGGGTCATCGGGGACCTGATGAACATGCTGACCCTGATGAAGTCCCTGCCCCTGGCCTACAACCGGGACATGCAGGAGGACAAGCCGCCGCTCTTCGATGCGGTCGATACCCTGACCGCGTGCATCGAGGTCTATATTCCAATGCTGCCGAAGATCAGCCTCCGCAAAGAGGTGATGGCCCGTGCCACGGAAAAGGGCTTTTTGAATGCCACGGACATGGCCGACTATCTGGCCAACAAGGGCATCCCGTTCCGGGAGGCGCACAGCCATGCGGGCCGCGCGGTGGCCGAGGCCCAGCGCCAGGGCAGAGAGCTTCACGAGTTGGATCTGGAATCGCTGCGGGAGTTTTCCGACCGGATCGAGGCCGACATCTTCGATATCCTCACCACAGAAGGGATGATCAACCGGCGCACCTCCTATGGCGGGACCGCGACAGAGAATGTGAAAAAAGCCATTGCCGGAGCCCGTGAGGCCATGTCCCAAGAGGTGAAAGGGAAGGAGAAAAGGTGGGAGAAAGGCTGAAGCGTAAAGCCGTTCAACTGCTGGTTCCGGTCCTGGTTCCGGTCCTGATCGGGCTCTTTCTGGCGGCCGGATGCGGCCGCAAGGGGCCGCCGGTCGCGCCCCATGACCCGGAGCGGCCCGCTGCGGAGAATCCGCTCTATCCCGGAGAGGAGTGTCCGGCCTGCCCTCAGCCGCCGCAGGCGCTGGAGTAAACCAAGGGATTTGGAAAATACCGATATTCCGCTTACAAAACTTGAATCCTTGTTCCAAAAGGAATAATCGAATCGGGGTAGCGGTATATCGGCAAATTCCGTGTCCCTAAACCCAAATAGAGGAGCGTTGTATGAAAAGCGGTCTGAATCTTCTTCTTTCCCTTTTCCTGATCCCCTTTTTCCTCACGATATGGGGCTGCACCCTGGCCCAGGTCGATGTGGATGTGGTGAGCGAGCGCACCTCGCTGGAGAACCAGGTGCTGGGGACCTACAACGCGCTGGACCGGGAGATGCTGCTGCTGGCTTCGGTTCGTGGCGTCGATGCCGATGGGGAGATCCGGCAGCCGCCCAAGCACAGCCGGGAACACAAGGATGCGGTCACGGCCATGCAGGTGCTATCGTTCCACGAGGATGACCTGATTGCGTTCAAGCGGCTCAGATGGGTCGGGGAGAACAATGAGGGGCTGCTGACCCCATTTGCCATGGATCGGGAGAATCCGCCCGAGGATTTGCGGGACTTTGCCCTGCGCTACGGCGAAGAGGAATTCAACGCGGTGGTCGGGGAGAGCAACGGGGCCCGGGATCTGATCATGACCCGGGTGATCGAGACCAACGAGAATCTGACGGCGGCGGACATGCCGGAGATTCGGCGGATCTTTGCGCGGCTCAATGCCGAGAAGGCCGCGGACGGGACCCGGATACAGGGGGAGGATGGCAACTGGAGTGTAAAAAACTGATTTGCGATTCGATCGAGGGGCTGCATGTCCCCGGAATCGGGGCAAAGAGAGCAGGAGATGTCAAAAACCGGCTGTACAGCCGGTTTTTTTGTTTGTGCGCACTCTTTGGAGCCAGCCGTCTGTCTGTCGATATTGGACACTTGGTTGACGGCCGTTTCACCGGTACGAGGTGTTGAGATCGACGCCGTTGCAGCCGATCTAATTTTTTTCAGCCGGAGGTATCTTCGGTTTTTTACGCTTCAAATTGACCCTGCCGCGGATATCGGATAAGGTTTAACGAGCGGTCGATGATCCGGCGGGGAAGCCATGACCGGGGAAATGCGGTCGCAATTCAATAGGGATGGAACACCGGAGCAATTTTATGAGACTTGAATTTCTGGAACTTGGAAATTATCGCTGCTTTTCCCACCTTCGGATCGATTTTGATGCCCAATTAACGGTGCTGGTCGGCGTCAACGGCTCCGGAAAGACAGCGATTCTCGATGCCGCCGCCGTTGCATTGGGCCCTTATCTCGGCGCTTTCGACAAAGGAAAGAGCAGCGGATTTTTCGTCGAAGATACACGCCTGAAAAGGGTCAGGGCAAGCACTGCCGAAATGAAGCCTCAATTTCCGATTACTTTAAATGCGGGCGGATGGCATGATGGTCAATCATATCTATGGAACCGCCAGTTGCTGAGTGAAAAATCCAAGACAACAATTGCCGCTGCAAAGGATTTGGCTGAACTCGGGAAAAACCTTCAGGAAGAAGTGCGAACCCACGGAAATGTCATCCTTCCTCTGCTCGCATATTACGGAACCGGACGACTATGGAAAGAAAACCGGCTGACGGAACTTCGGAAATCGGTCTTGTCCGAAAGCCGCACCATCGGATATCGGGACTGCATGAATCCCTCATCCAGCTACAAAGAATTTGCCTACTGGCTGAAGCAGATCATTCTTGCCGATCTCCAGGAGAAGCTGCAATGGGCAGACAAAGGGAAGCGTACCGAAAAATCTGAATTATCTGCATTGATCTCTGCCGTTCAGAATGCGGTCAACCAGCCATTGCGGACCACCGGGTGGCATACCATCCGGTATGATGCCAAAACCGATCAGGTCGTTGCCGAACATGAGGAAAAAGGCATTTTGCCTGTTTCTCTTCTGAGCGACGGCGTGCGCAATATCCTGGCGCTTGCCGCAGATATCGCCTTTCGATGCTGCAAACTGAATCCGCATCTCGGATCGGAAGCCGTAGCGAAAACTCCGGGCATTGTCTTGATCGATGAATTGGACATGCATCTGCATCCGGGCTGGCAGCAGAAGATCGTGACTGCGTTTCAAAAAGCCTTTCCGGCCGTCCAGTTCATTTTAACCACCCACAGTCCTCACCTGATTTCAACGGTGGCTTCGGAGAAACTGAGGATTCTCGATCAGGGAAAGGTCTTCTCAGCCGCCCCCGGAACCAAGGGAGCCGACGCGTCCCGGATTTTAAAAAGGATTTTCGAGGTCCATCCGAGGCCAAAAGATGATCCCAATGCCATATTGCTGAGCGAATATCTGTCGCTGGTCTATGGGGATCAATGGGACAGCGGGGCAGCAGTGGAAAAGCGGAAGAGACTGGATGAAATCTTCCAGGGGGAAGAGCCTGCATTGACCGAAGCGGACCTGTATATCGAAAACCGGAAATGGGAAATGGCGGATGAAGCGGATCTGCAAGTCTGAAGCGCCTGAACGGAGCAGCGAAGGCTTGTTCTGTTCAGCATTGAACGGGAGAAAAAGAAAGCCCGTCTGGAGAATCAAAAACCGGGCATATTCCTTCCCAGACTCGCCGCCCGTTATTTCAGCAGAAAATGGCCCTCCTTTTTTACCACAAAGCGGATTCTGCTCGGGAGGTATGCAGAAGAATACCTGCAGCGTATCTCTTTTGATGGTTGAATGGCAAAACCGGTCGGCTCATGATCCGAGAGGTGAACTCCCTAGGCCGACAATACCGCCCGTTCCATCCGAACGATTTCTTCATCCGACAGGAAGCCGAAATATCGGGCCCGCTTTCGGCCGGAAAGCTCTCCATTGTTTTGAAGGCAGAAGCGGATGAAGAGATCGATCTGTCGATCCGGCATATCCACGATCTCCTGGATGGCCTTCTTTGTTCTGTCATGGTTGGCCAGAAACTCCAATTCACCGGCCAGTTCGTTTTCGATGGTCTGCTCGATGAAGCAAAAAAGCGCTTCGGCCTGGGGCGTCATGTCGATATACCGATACCATATTGCGGTATCGTTGTGAACGGTCATGGCGCCCTCCTCGTCGAGGCCGTATTCCACCAGCGACATCAACTGCCGGGAGAAGGCTTCCAGAGAAGCGTCGTAATCCGCGGGTCTTTTCAGCATGGCGGCAGATACCGGAAACATGATGCCTTGGGGAGTGAATCCCCGCCGGGCGAGGATATTGTGGATCAGAAAACGGTGAATCCGACCGTTTCCGTCCTCGAACGGATGCAGGAAAACGAATCCGTATGCGACGGCTGCGGCATGAATCACCGCGGGCATGCCGCCTTCACTCATTTTCCGGTGGGCGGCGATCAGCCCCTCCATAAGCGCTTCCAGGTCTTCGGGTTTGGGCCCTGCAAAATGGATTCTCTCCCGCTGCCAGGCCACCGTTTCGCCGACATAATTCTGGCCGGACCGGTAGTCTGAGCTGCGGAATCGGTCATCGACAATCCGATTGTAGAGTTCGATCAGTTTCGGCTTGCGGCAGAAGTCCTCCTGTTCCGCATTTTGAAGCAGGGCGGCAAAGCGCTCTGTCCGGTTCGGGGTGGGGTTGACATGTTCGATGGCAAAGGAGGATTTCGTCTCTTTGGTATAAAGGTATCCGAGGGCCCGGCGCAACAGTTCCGGAGAATAGCCGGCCATCATTTCCCGGCAGCGTCGGGAAAAATCGACCGACTCGAAGGCTGTGAGCCTTTCGGTGCGACGGATGGTCGGACAGAATCGGCGGTCCCCCGGCAGGTTGTCGATGATCCGCTGCCGCCGGACTTTGCGGCCCGGTGATACCGTATAATACGCATCCGGTTCCAGCAGCTCGATGTAATTGCCCTGCTTCAGATCCGCCAGCGGAAGTTTCCTTGAAACCAGAAATTCGAACAGAAACCACAAACGCCTGGCATACTTGCCGGTCGGTCTGGATCGGATATAAGCAAGCAGATCTGCCTCTGCAATTTTTTGGAACAGGAGACCGAGGATTGCCAGATTCGTTCCGTCGTATTTGAGCGCGAATTCAAGATGATCCCCAAGCCCCGCGCCCGGCCAGTACCGAGACGGAAAGATCTCCCGGACAACCCCCCGGCTCGAATCGATCCGGTGGATGGTGCTGTCCGCTACCAGGGATCTGTGCCGATTGGGGATGACATCGAGATTGTAACGGTCGATCAGCTCTGCATATCCCGCGGGTCTGTATGTCGATTGTACCGGATCATTCTCAGGCATGGCTTCCTCCGCCTGCGGCTTGGTTTCGGCAGAAAAGCGGAAAAACGATTTCGCTGTAGGAATTATGATTATATTTGAGGGCAAGTCAAGAAAAACAATTACAAACGGATTTGACGGCCGCTGGTCCGATATCGACGCTCATTCAATGATTGGCAAAATATAGCAGCGGTGGTAGAGGGATTTCCTTTTCTATGCCGACGGCTTACTGATTGCCGTACCCGTTCTGATCCCCACACTCGGGACAGACCCAGGTAATGCCGTTGCAGGAGAGCCCCCAGAAGTTTTCATACATGCACTCCTGGCAGATGGCAAACCCGCAGCGGCACTGCCAGCAGAACCGAAAAGTTTTCCTGCAGCACTGGCAGTCGATCTCCTTTACCCGCCTTCTGCGCCGGTTCTTTCGATCCGGTTGTTCCGTCATTATTTCGATCTCCTTCTTGTCGGATGATATTGATGATGGTATAGTCAATGGTTCATTTATGGATGAATTGTCAATTGTTTATTAATACAGGAGGGAAGACATGTCAACGGGCAACGGACCCGGAATTTCCAGAGACGAGGCCATGGAACTGCTGAAGACCCATCTGAAAAACGATCGGCTCATCTCCCACTGCGTCGCCTCCGAGGCGATCATGCGGGCACTGGCAGCACGATTTGACGAAGATCCGGAGACGTGGGGCATTGCGGGGCTGCTCCATGATCTCGACTATGAGATCACGGGCGAGGAGGAGAACCGGCACGGCGCGGAGACGGCCGTTATTTTAAAACAGAAGGGCGTCGCGCCGGCCGTGATCGACGCGATCAAAAAACACAACGCAGAGGGGCTGGGCCTGACCCGCACCACCACTTTCGACCATGCCCTCACCTGTGCCGAGACCATCACTGGCCTGATCGTGGCCACGGCCCTGGTCTATCCGGACAAGAAGATCGCCGGCGTCAAACCCAAATCGGTGACCAAGCGGATGAAGACCGCACACTTTGCCAGAGCCGTCAGCCGGGAACGGATTCGGGAGTGCGAGGCGATCGGCATCCCGGTGAATGATTTTGTGGTATTGAGCCTTTCGGCCATGTCCGAAATAGCGGACGAGCTGGGGCTCTGATGCCTTCCGGAATCGGTCTTTTCATTTTCATGCCCTGACCGGTTTGGAACATTTCCGAAACCCTTTACCGATACCCTTATCCGGGGGAGCAGAACCAATGGCCAGTAAAACGATCTATCTGATCGACGGCTCCGCATACATCCACAGGGCATTTCACGCGATCCGGGGGCTTGCCAACTCACAGGGGATGCCCACCAACGCGGTCTTCGGCTTTACCAAGATGCTGATCAAACTGCTGGAGGAGCGGGACCCGGAATATGTCGCGATGGTCTTCGATGCCAAGGGCCCCACCTTCCGCCATGAGATCTACGAAGAATACAAGGCCAACCGCCCCGCCATGCCCGAGGAGATGGCGGTGCAGCTCCCCTGGATCAATGATGTGGTGGCGGGGTTCAACATCCCAATGCTCCGGGAGCCGGGATTCGAGGCCGATGATCTCATCGGAACCCTCTCCCGCATCGCACGGGAAGCGGGATATTCCGTGGTGATGGTGACCGGCGACAAGGACTTCATCCAGTTGGTGCGGGAGGATGTCGAGATATGGGACCCGATGAAAGAGAAATCCATTGATCTCGAAACGGTGCAAAAGGATTTCGGGGTAAAGCCGGAACAGATGATCGACGTGATGGGGCTTTCCGGCGATACGTCGGACAACATTCCCGGAGTCCCGGGGATCGGGCAGAAGACCGCGCTCTGGCTGATCAGGGAATTCGGCAGCATGGAAGGGATATATGAGAAGATCGATACTATCACCAAAAAAAAGCAGAAAGAGAACCTGATCGAGTACAAGAATCAGGCGCTGCTGAGCAAAACATTGGTGACGATCCGCACCGATGCCCCGATCCCGGAAGCCTGTCTGCCCGAAAACCTGAAGCGGCGATCCCCGGACAACGAAAAGCTCGCGGAGATATTCAAAACCCTGGAGTTTCGGCAGCTTCAGCGGGATTTTCCGGAGGCGGCCGAGGCGGCCGTACAGACCCGCTATGCCTGCATCACCGATGAAAAGGCGCTCGATGACCTCGTGAATCGTCTTCAAAAGGCCAAGCGGTTTGCCGTGGACACCGAGACCACCTCCGAGTATCCCATGCGGGCCGAGCTGATCGGTTTCTCCGTTTCCCTGTCGCCGGACGAGGCCTTTTACATACCCTGCGGCCACCACTATCTGGGGGTTCCCGATCAACTGCCCCTGAAAGATGTCCTTGCGGCGTTGAAGCCGGTACTCGAAGATCCGAAGATCGAAAAGATCGGCCAGAACATCAAATACGACTGGATGGTGCTGAAGCGAAACGGGATCGACCTGAAGGGCGTGGCCTTCGATACGATGGTGGCCTCATACCTGCTCAACCCGTCGAAGCGGGCCCACAACCTCGACCAGATCGCGCTCGATTTCCTCGGGCACAAGACCATCACCTACGCAGATGTGACCGGCAAAGGAAAAAAGGCGATCCCCTTCTGCGAGGTGACGGTGGAAAAGGCGACCGAATATGCCTGCGAGGATGCCGATGTCACCTTCAAAGCCTACCAAATTCTTTCAGAAGAGGTTGAAAAGATCGGCCTGACCGAGCTTATGGAGACAGTGGAGATGCCGCTGGTCCCGGTACTCATGAAGATGGAGATGAGAGGGATCTCTGTGGATAAGGATCGGCTCCAATCCCTTTCCAAGATATTCGAGGGGGAACTCTTCCGGCTGGAGGAGGAGATCTGCACCATGGCCGGGGAGACCTTCAACATCAAATCCTCCCAGCAGCTCGGAACCATCCTCTTTGAAAAGCTGAAGCTGCCGACGGTCAAGAAGACCAAGAAGAGG
>JAABSZ010000165.1:0-8720 GCA_011390135.1 Desulfobacteraceae bacterium
ATTATGTTTGGGATTATCCCAGAGATTATCCCTGGATCACTGCCTTTCGAATCCTTTGAAGCCGGCGTAGCAGACCCTCGAGATCCTCCAGCGGAATCGAGTTCGGTCCGTCGCAGAGGGCCCGATCCGGGTCCGGATGAACCTCCAGAAAGATGCCGTCAGCGCCCGCACCAACGGCCGCTCCGGCCAGAATGGGGGCGAATTTGCGCTCCCCGGCCGAGCGGTCTCCGCCTCCGCCCGGAAGCTGCACGCTGTGGGTGGCGTCGAAGATCACGGGCCAGCCGCTCTCCTGCATTATCGGAATTCCCCTGAAGTCCGATACGAGGTTGTTGTATCCGAACGAAGTTCCCCGTTCCGTCAGTAATATGTGTCGGCAACCCGCGCTCGTCAACTTTTCGGCCACATTTCTCATATCCCAGGGAGCCATGAACTGCCCCTTTTTTACATTGACCGGTCTGCCGGTTCGGGCCGCGGCGAGAAGCAGATCCGTCTGCCGGCACAGAAGTGCAGGGATCTGAAGAATATCGAGAATTTCTGCAGCAGGCCCCGCCTCTTCGGGATGATGGATATCCGAGATGATCATGAGGCCCGTCTCCGATTTGACCCGGCCGAGGATCTCTAATCCCCTTTCGATGCCCGGCCCCCGGAAGCTTTGAACAGATGTCCTGTTGGCCTTGTCGTAGGATGCCTTGAAGACAAGGGGAATCCCCATATCCCGGGTCAGCCCGGCAAGATGGGCCGCGATCCGGAGGGTGATCTCCTCGTCTTCGATGACGCAGGGCCCTGCGATCAGAAGCAGGTCGGATCTGCCGCCGACCCTTATATTTCCGATTTCAACAAAATTGTCCATATCGAAGTTTTTACCCCGGCCAGCGCCAAAAGTCAAGAAACGAAAAACGGCCTTGATTCCCGACAATTGAATTGATATGATCCGCAGAATCTTTCGATCGAAAGCAAAAGCAGCAAAAGCAAAGGAGTCCGAACAGGTTTTGAAAAGACGAAGCGGGTTTTCAATAAAATGGTTCTTCTGGGGATTTTTGATCCTGATCCTGCTGGGGATCGGTTCGGTGCTGGCCATCAAGCTGGAAGGGGAGCCCCCAGCCGTGGCCATGGATCTGGATGGGGATGCCTTTGGCACTGAGGGACATTTCATCCTTTCGGCAAGGGACCCCGGCAGCGGTCTGCGCCGAGTCCGTGTGGATCTGACGGCAGATGACAAATCAGTGGTGCTGCTGGAGAAATCCTTTCCGGCCAAAAATTTCATCCGGGGCGGGAGCGTAAAGCGGCTTACCCAAACGATCAAGTTCGATCTGAAATCCGCGGGAATGCCGGATGGGGAGGCTACCATCCGGATCACAGCGGTGGATCATGCCTGGCGGGACTGGCTGGGCGGAAACCGGACCCTCGTCAAAAAGCCGATCCTCATCGATACAAAGCGTCCGCAGATCCGGATCTTCTCCGATGTCCACAATATCGAACAGGGGGGCTCGGGGCTGGTGATCTATTCTTTGAATGAATCCTGTCCGAAACACGGGGTTCAGGCCGGAGACTTCTTCTACCAGGGGTATCCCGCGGCAGAGATCTTCGGAAAGACCGATCCTGCGGTCTTTATGGCCTTTATCGCGCTGAACCATGATCAGGGACGTGGGACCGATCTTTTTCTGCTGGCCGAGGATAGGGCCGGAAACCGCTCCAAGGCCGGTTTCCCCCACTATATCCGGGATGCCCGTTTCCGGCAGTCAACCATTCCCATATCGGACCGGTTTCTGGAATCGAAGCTGCCGGAGTTCGAGCCCCTGATCCCGGACCTGGAGGAGAAGAGCCTCGGGGAGCGGTTTCTATGGATCAACAGGGAGCTGCGCCGGCAGAATAACGAGACCTTTCTGCAGGTTTGCAGCAAGAGCGAGCCCGTGATATATTGGGAAAAAGAGTTTCTCCGGCTGCCCAAATCGGCCAGGCAGTCCTCCTTCGCGGATCAGAGGACATATCAGTACAATGGGGAGATCATCGACCACCAGGTCCATCTCGGCATCGACCTCGCGGCCTTGAGCCGGACCCCGGTGCCGGCCGCAAATCATGGAAAGGTACTCTTTGCCGGCCCCGTGGGGATCTACGGAAAGACGGTGGTCATCGACCACGGCTTCGGCCTCTGCAGCACCTATTCCCATCTCAGCGGAATCGATGTGGGGGAGGGGGATATGGTTGAAAAGGAGGAGATCATCGGCCGCACCGGCATCACCGGACTTGCCGGGGGCGATCATCTCCACTTCGGAATGATGATTCAAAATATCTTTGTCGATCCTGTGGAGTGGTGGGACCGAAAATGGATCGAAAACAATATCACCGACAAGATCGAAACCGTGCGCGTGGAACTCCGTGCGCGGGGTCTGGAGAGCAGGGAACAGGGATGAGCAGACATAAGATCGAAAAGACTTACCAGCAGATCAACGACCGGATTCGTTCCGGAGAGGCGGTGGTGGTCACGGCCGAGGAGATCATCGATATCGTAAAAGAGGAAGGGGCCGAGGCCGCCGCGGAGCGAGTGGATGTTGTCACGACCGGAACCTTTGCCCCGATGTGCTCTTCGGGCGCATTCATCAATTTCGGCCATGCGGTTCCGGGGATCAAGGCATCCAAGGTCTGGCTCAACAATGTGCCGGCCTATACGGGGATTGCCGCGGTCGACTGCTATATCGGGGCCACGGAGCTGTGCGAGGATGATCCGCTGAACCGGGTTCGGCCCGGGGAGTTCAACTATGGCGGGGGGCATGTGATCAACGATCTGCTGGCCGGAAGAAGGGTCAATTTGAAGGCCACTGCCTACGGCACGGACTGCTATCCGAGCCGCGCCTTTGAAAAGCGGATCGACCTTGAATCCCTTCCCTACGCGGTTCTCTGCAACCCCAGAAACGGATACCAGAACTACAACTGCGCGGTCAATGCCACCAAGCGGACCGTCTACACCTATATGGGGACCCTCAAGCCGAAAATCGGCAATGCCAATTACTGCTCCGCAGGCCAGTTGAGCCCGCTCTTCAATGACCCGTATTACAAGACCATCGGCCTTGGGACCCGGATCTTTCTGGGCGGCGGGGTCGGCTATGTCACCTGGAGCGGAACCCAGCACAAACCGTCCGCGGCAAGATCTGAAAAAGGGGTTCCGCTGACGCCGGCCGGAACCCTCTTTGTCATGGGGGATCTCAAAGGGATGCATCCGGACTGGCTGATCGGGGTGAGCATCCAGGGTTACGGCAGCTCCCTTTCCGTGGGGCTCGGGATTCCCATTCCCATTTTAAATGAGGAGATCGTGAAGTTCACGGCCATCTCCGACGAGGATATCTTCACCCAGGTGGTCGATTACGGCCACGATTATCCCAACGGAATCTCCAAAAGCTACGGCCAGGTGAGCTATGCCGAACTCAAGAGCGGCTTTATCCGGATCGAGGGGGAGGAAGTGCCCACGGTTCCACTCTCCAGCATGGTGAAAGCCCGGGAGATCGCACAGACCCTGAAGGAGTGGATCGGCAAAGGAGAATTTCTGCTGGGAGAGCCGCAATTTACCCTTCCGATATCGCCTTAGATTGCCTATAATGGTTTCATCGGCCAATGGATGCCGTGCCAACAATATCTGAAGGAGAGAGACGACCATGCTGCGATTTGAAAAAGGGAACGATATTCTGGAGACGGTCGGTGGAATAAGTACACCGGAGGCGGCGGACAAACTTTTTACGGAGAAGATGGATAAGGTTCATCTCGAGCGGATTCGAAAAATCGGCACCCCGGGTGCCACCCTCAAAATTGCAAATGCGATTGCAATGTGCAGGCCCGACTCGGTCTATGTCAACACCGGCTCCGAAGAGGACCGGCAGTTCATCCGGGAGCTTTCCCTGAAAAAAGGGGAGGAGAAGACTCTGCCGATGGAGGGGCACACGATCCACTATGATCTCAAGGAGGAGCAGGGCCGGATCGTTGATCGGACCTACTACATCTCCAATCCCGAGGAGAAGATCAGCTCCCTTGGCCTTCAGATGGACCGGGAGGCGGGCATCGAAGTCGTCCGGGAGAAGATGGCAGGGATCATGGAGGGGATGATCATGATCGTCGGCTGCTACACCCGGGGGCCCGTGGGATCGCCGGTCTCCAACCCTGCCCTGGAGATCACCAGCTCCGCATATGTGTCCCACAGTGCGGAGATTCTCTACCGCAACGGGTTCGAGGCTTTTGACAAAGAGGTGGAGCGGCTGGGCCACTTCTACACCAATGTCCACAGCGAGGGGAAGAACCGGCCCGAGGATCTGCCGGACGCGCGGGTGATGATGGATCGAAGCCACCGCACCACCTTCAGTTTCAACTGCACCTATGCCGGCAACACTCTGCTGCTCAAAAAGGGGAACCACCGCTTCTCTGTGGACCGCTCCGTCTACGAGTGCAAAGGCGTCGAGTCCGCAGAGCACATGTTCATCACCGGCATCGATGGGCCCGGAGGCCGGGTGACATGGTTTGCCGGGGCAGCCCCCAGCGGATGCGGAAAGACGACCACCGCGATGGCGGGAAACCATTTTGTCGGGGATGATCTGGCCCAGATGTGGATCGCTGAAGACGGAACCATCCGCTCCGTCAACCCGGAGTGCGGGATCTTCGGGATCGTCGAGGATGTCAACTGGGACGGGGACCCGAAGCTGATGGAGGTCATTCGGAATCCAGGGCACGAAGTGATCTGGTCCAATGTATTGATCGACGCAAACGGGGTCCCCCAGTGGGCCGGCAACGGAGAGCCGACTCCTGAAAAGGGCGTCAACTTTCAGGGGGAGTGGCACAAGGGGATGAAGAACGAGAAGGGAAAACCGGTTCCCGTCTCCCATCCCAATGCCCGCTGCACCATCTCCTCGACGGCCCTGGCCAACTATTCCCAGGAGGCTGAAAACCCGGCCGGGGTCGAGACCCGGGTCATCACCTACAGCGGCCGGGACAGCGACACCATGCCCCCGATATGGGTGGGCCGATCCCCGGAAGAGGGGGTGGTGATCGGGGCCTGCATCGTCTCCGCGGCCACAGCCACCGAGGTCGGGGCAAAGGGTGTCAAGCGGCAGCCCTGGGCCAATGCGCCCTTCATTCCAGGCTCATTGGGCCGATATATGGAGGCCCAGTTCCAATTCTTCGGCAGCGACAAGATCCAGCCGGAAAAGCGGCCTGTGATGGCCGGGCTCAACTATTTTCTCACCGATGCCTCAAGAGGCGGGGAGACTGAGAAGCTTTTAGGGGAGAAAAAGGATGTCAAGGCCTGGCTGGCCTGGCTGGAGCTTCGCGCCCACGGCGACGTAGAGGCCATCGAATCCCCTGTCGGATACCTGCCCAGGTACGCGGATCTTAAAAAACTCTTCAAAGAGACCATTGACAAGGAATACCCCGAAGAACTCTACAACAAGCACTTCTCCCTCTATCTCGACAATATCCTCTCACGGGTCGATCTCCAGATCGATGCCTACCGGAAAGAGACTGCGGGGATTCCGGAGCAGCTCTTTACGATCCTGGAGACGCAGAAAAAGGGGCTGCTGGCTTTAAAAGAGAAGTACGGCGCTGTAGTTACGCCTGCGCAGTTGATGGAATACAACGGATGAACGAAGACGGTTATGGCCGGCGCTAGCCGGCCCCCCTTTCTGCGGGTTCTCTTAAGCCGCAGGATCTCCGTGGCCCTGCTCATGGGCTTTTCCTGCGGCCTTCCGCTGCTGCTCACCCTTTCGGTTCTTCAGGCCTGGATGCAGGAGGAGGGGATCGATCTTGCGGTCATCGGCCTGATGGCCCTGGCAAGGGTCCCCTATTCCACCAAGTTCTTCTGGTCCCCTTTTCTGGACCGCTACACTCTGCCCTTTCTTGGCCGTCGCCGGGGATGGCTGCTGGTCATCCAGATCGCATTGACCTTTGCCATCGCGCTGCTGGGGCTGGCTGATCCGGGAAAATCCCTGTTTCTGGTGGCAATGGCCGCGCTCATGGTCAATTTCTTCTCTGCAAGCCAGGACATCGTGGTCGATGCCTACCGGAGGGAGGATCTGGCCGACGAGGAGCTGGGGCTGGGTTCATCTCTTTATGTCTACGGGTACCGGGTCGGAATGTTGCTGGCCTCGGGCGGCGGGTTGATTCTGGCCGATCAGATGAGCTTCACCGGGGTCTATCTCTTCATGGCCGGATGCATGTTCGTGGGGATCGCAACCACCCTTTTCACGAAAGAGCCGCCCCCGGCCCCGGGTCAGCCCGGGACCATCAAGGCCGCTGTCATCGACCCCTTTGTGGAGTATTTCCGGCGCCGGGAGGCCCTGCTGATTCTCGTCTTCATTCTGGCCTACAAGATCGGGGATCAGATGGCCGCGACCATGACCACCCCCTTCTATCTCGACATCGGCTTCACCAAGACCGAGATCGGCGCGGTGGTGAAGCTCTTCGGCTTCTGGGCCACCATCGCGGGCGCAGGATTGGGCGGGATGATCATGCTGAAGATGGGCATCCACCGCTCTCTTTTCCTCTTCGGCCTGCTCCAGGCCGCAAGCACTGCCGGTTTTGCGCTTTTGAGCCGGATCGGCCACAGCATCCCGGCCTTGGGCGGTGTGATCGCGTTTGAAAACCTGACGGCCGGCATGGGCACGGCCGCGTTCATGGGGTATATGGCCAGCCTCACTGACCGGCGCTTCACCGCGACTCAGTATGCGCTGCTCACCAGTTTCATGGGGCTTTCCCGGGATCTTATCACCGCACCCAGCGGCTATCTTGCCAAACATATGGACTGGTTCGGCTTCTTTGTGGCCTGCACCCTGCTGGCCATTCCGGGTCTGCTGCTTCTGTTCAGACTCTCTCCGCCCGAAGAAAAGATCGACGGTGATGCAGCAGCCGCAGAAGAAGGTGATCATCAGAGCGGAAGCCCCTGAGAATTGAAGAGCTATAAATCTTCTATCTCAGAAGCCTATGTTTGAGCATCAATCTATCCGGGCTTTTGGGAAGCTCTGAATAACCTTTTTACAGTGTTCGATACTTTGATGCCCGTTACACTTTTTTAACCATTTGGAGAAGAACAATGTCCATTATCATCGAAGCCATCTATGACGGAAAGGTTTTTCTGCCGGTTAAACCGCTTTCTATGAAGCCGGATACCCGCGTCAGGATCTCTGTAGTGTCCCAGGACGAGAATGAAAAGAGAGTATCCTTTTTGGATACGGCACGCGCAATCGATTTGGACGGGCCGCCGGACTGGTCCGAAAAACTGGACGAATATCTGTACGGCGAAAAAAGTCTGAACAACGGATGAACAATGGCTGAACTTTTCCTCGACACATCCTATGTCATCGCCTTGGCCTCCCAAAAAGACCATCATCATCAAAAAGCCCTTGAAGCAACCGAAAAAATAGAGTCGGAAAAGACAAAATTGGTAACAACCCGATCCGTAATGCTGGAAATCGGAAATGCCTTGGCCGGACGGCGTTACCGGACAAGAGCCGTTACACTTTTAAATGCGCTGGAAGCTGATCCGGATGTCGGAATTGTCCCTTTGACAGAAGGGCTTTATAAACAAGGATTTTCACTGTTCTGCCAGAGACAGGACAAAAGCTGGGGGATCGTTGACTGCATTTCATTTCTGGTGATGCAGGAGCGCAGGATTACGGACGCCCTGACAGCGGACAAGCATTTTGAGCAGGCCGGTTTTAAAGCAGTACTGCTGGATTGAAACCGGATCTGTACAGGCGACCTGTGGCAAGCCTTGCCGTTCTTGCGGATGAGGAGCGGCTGGAATACAAGCTCTCGCTGACCAAAGCGCTGTACCGCCGGGGGTGGACAAAACAGCAGATTCTCTACCTGTACCGGTTCATCGACTGGGTCATGCGTCTTTCGGATGATATGGAAGACGCGTATCACAAAGAACTTTTTCGGTATGAGGAGGAAATCAGGATGCCGTATGTAACGACCGCCGAACGGATCGGCATCAAGAAAGGAAAAGCCGAGGGAAGAGCCGAGGGAAAAGCCGAAGAAAAGATAGAGACCGCCATCAATCTCTTTTCCATCGAAACCATCACGGATGAACAGATTGCCCAGGTGACGAAGCTGGACATCGCGGAAGTCCGGCGGCTGCGTCAGGAATACGCGCCTGAGTCCGGGAAAAAGAGTGAGAAATCCCCCTTTGATGTTCCCGGAATCCGAACCGAAGCGACCACAGAAGACATCCTTGCGGCGGTTCGAAAATCGAGGGAGCGGTCCGGCGTACAGGATTCAGACACCAAAAAGAAGGCTGAACCATGACGGAACACGATAGCTACGACAGCCCCTGGAAAGAGATCCTGAGCAAATATTTCGAGGCATTCACCGCCTTCTTCTTTCCCCATATCCACCAGGAGATCGACTGGTCCCGCTCTTATGAACGGCTGGACAAGGAGCTGCGGCAGATCACCCGGGAGGCGAAGATCGGGAAGCGCTTTGCGGATCAGTTGGTGAAGGTCTGGAAGAAGAACGGGCAGGAGGCCTGGGTGCTGGTGCATGTGGAGATCCAGGGGCAGTTTGACGCGGCTTTCGGCTACCGGGTCTTTGTCTACCATTACCGGATTCTTGATCTCTACAGACTGCCCGTGGCGAGCCTTGCCGTTCTTGCGGACGAGAATCCGAGATGGTATGTAAACGGATATGATACGGAGCTGTGGGGCTGCACCAACCGGTTCCGGTTTCCGGCGGTGAAGGTTCTGGAC
>JAABSZ010000166.1:0-8714 GCA_011390135.1 Desulfobacteraceae bacterium
GAGCACTGGCTCGTTCCCGGGGTCGTTCCGGCCCTCTTCCTCTATCCGGTAAAGGACCCGGCCTTCGGCCTCTGGCAGCTCATCACCCATCCCTTCATCCACAACCCCTTCTCTCCTCTGGCCTTTCTGCTCAACGCGCTGGCCTTCTACTTCTTCTCCGCGCCCGTGGAGGCGGCACTGGGGACGAGGGGATTCCTGCTCCTGTTCTATGCGGCCGCGATCGGGGGCGCGATCTGCGGCCTTCTGACCGCGCTCCTCTTCGGCTTTGGGGGCCCCTTCTACGGGATGCTGCCGAGCGTTTTAGCCCTGGTGGTGGTCTTCGGCCTCCTCAGCCCGGATGCGACCATTCTGCTGATGTTCATCCTGCCGATCCGGGCCAAATACCTGAGCTACGGAACCGTGGCCATCACGCTGCTGACGCTTCTGGCCAAGGCCAACGCGGCCGGGGCATACCATCTGGGGGGCATCCTCTTCGGGTGGCTCATGTTCAAGGGGTACGGCGGCTTTTTTGACCCGGACCAGCTCCATCTCAAATACCTGCAGTGGCAGTACAAGCGGCGCCGGTCCCGGTTCAAGGTGATCGACGGCCGCAAAGACGGGAATGACGAAAACGGCCCCACCTACCATTGAGAGTCGGCAGGGCCGATCCATTATCCGAGGGGGTCTGATACCCGGCAGGGCTAGAGGATCAACCGGGTGAGATTGCGCAGGAGGGAATGAGGGTCGGCGGGTTCGGATCGGCCATTTCCAGCCGCTCCAGCAGTTCATCGAGATTGGACAGGAAAGGGAAACAGTGGCGGAGCCGGTTCAGGCGCTCAGCGGCCCGCCGCCCCAATTTTCGGGCGGCCTCCCCTCTTCCGGCCTCTAAATGGACATAGACCCCGGCCGCCTGGATCAGCCCCTTGATCGCCTCCCGCCGCTCTCCGATCGCGGTATCCCAGAGATCTTCAAGAATCTGATGCACCTCGAAGAAGAGCCCCTCGTTCCAGCAGATCAGGGCCCGGGTAATGGCATCATCGATGTTGCTTTTCCGGATATGATCGAATACCTTGAAATAGCGGGTTTCCCGGTCGTCGATATATTCGGCTTGAGCAGGGGCGAGATCGGCCGCCCTCCATTTCCCGATCTCCTTTTGAAAGACCAGCGGATTCATCCTGTCCAATCCATCGACAAAGGATAGGCAGAGGTGGTTTCGGATATCCCGGCAGCGCCGGTCGCAGAATGGGTCGAAGCGTTCATCGGCCTTTTCAGCAGAAGAGCGGTTTTGGGTCGAAGATGATTTCATAAAATCCTATCCCTGTGCCAGCCTGCTGGAAAGCCTTTTCTTTATTACGCTCTGGCGGTTTTCGTTCTTCATCTCTTTTTGCAGTTCCTCTCTCTGTTCCGCTATCAGGTCCCGGAGCCGGCCGAGCTTGGCGTCGATGGCCTCCCGGTTCAGGGTAAAATCCAAAGGCGGATCTTCTTTCAGTTCCAGGATTCCCCTTTCGATCTCATCGATGATCAGATGAATCTGCTGTAGGGAATGGGGCTTCTGTTCGGACTCCGGAAACCATACCTCAACTCTCATCAAATCATAGAGAGCGGCCTTGCAGCGGATCAAAGCATCTCCGGCGCTGTCACAGTAACGGATCACATCCACAGGACCGATCACTCCACCGCCACGGTCATCCCCGGATCAGGCACGAACGCATCATACCCCGCATTCCGGAGATACCCCGCAAAGGCCAGAGACTGATCCTCGTCCCCGTGAACCACCGCGATCCTTTTGATCGTCAGATCGCTCTTCGCCAGAAACCGGAGCATCTCATCCCGGTCCGCATGGGCGCTGAATCCGCCGAGCCTGACCACCTGCGCCTTCAGGGGGTAGGTCTTGTTGAGAAACTTCAACAGCGGCGCTTCCCCTTTCCTCCCGGCCTCGGCATATGCGATCCCCTGCTCCAGAATCCGTCGGCCCAAAGTGTTTTGGGCCATGTAGCCGACGATCAGGATCGTGTTCTTCGGGTTGTGGATCTTGTACCGGAGATGGTGCAGAATCCTCCCGGCCTCGCACATGCCCGAGGAGGCGATCACGATATGGGGCTCCTTCTTCTGCATCAGCGCCATCGATTCCTCCACCGACTCTGTGAACTCGATCTGACCAAAGGAGAAAGGATTCTTCCCCTGCTGCAGAAAGGTCTGGTGGGTCTCCTGATCATAGACCTCGGGATGCTCTCCAAAAACCCGGGTCAGCTTCGTGGCCAGGGGGCTGTCCACATAGATCGGAAGTTTCGGAACCGCATTTGCGTCGTAGAGTTCATGGAGTACATAGACCAGTTCCTGGGTTCTGCCGAAGGCAAATGAAGGGATGATGATCGCGCCGCCCCGCTCCTGGGCATCGATCAGGGTCTGTTTCAGGATCGCGGTCGAATCCTCGGCCGTCTCGTGGAGGCGGTCTCCGTAGGTACTCTCCATGATCAAAAGGTCGATATCCTTATCCATCGGATCAAAGTGGATGGCCGGGTCCCGGAGGATCGGTTTGCCGAAGCGGCCGATGTCTCCGGTGTAGCCGATCCGCAGGTTCCGCCCGTTTTCCGCAACTTTGACCACCGAGATGGCAGATCCCAGAATATGGCCCGCCTCGTAGAAGGTGCAGGCCGAATTCTCACCCACGGTCACGGGGTGGCGGTAGGGATAGCCGTCAAAGAAAGTGAGCGCGTGGGCCGCATCTTCTTTTGTGTAGAGGGGCTCCACCCGTTCGATCCTGTATTTGGCCATGAGCCGTTCGATGCTCTCGGTATCGAGGCGATGGCGATCCTTTTTCAAGATCTTTTTGATGGCCTCCCTGTCCCCCTTTTTGCCGTCCTTCAATTGGGTCAGGTGGTTTCTCAGGCTCTTATAGTTGAGATAGGCCGCATCCGACTCCTGGATGTGCGCGCTGTCCAAGAGCAGAAATTCGCTCGCGTCAGCGGTGGCCCGGGTGGTCACGATTCTGCCCCCGAATCCTCTGGATGTCAGCAGGGGAAGGCGGCCCGAGTGGTCGATGTGGGCATGGGAGAGGATTACGGTGGTGATCCCGGCCGGATAGAAGGGGAGGTTTCGGTTCTTCTCCTCGCTCTCTCTGCGTCGGCCCTGGAACATTCCGCAGTCGAAAAGAATCTTGTCTGTCGATGTTTCCAGAAGGTGGAGAGATCCTGTCACCTCCCGAACTGCGCCGTGAAAGGTAATCTGCATGGTTTTTCCTCTATGAATTGCCCCCGAAAATTTCCTTTACCCGGTTCCGGTCGATCGCTCCGTCCGGTTTTACCGGCAGTTCCGTCACAAATTGCACATATTTGGGCTTTTTATATCTTGCAATCCGGGCCGCGACAAACTCGATGAGATCCTCCTCCTTCAGGGAGGCTCCGCTTTTCAGCACGCAGATCGCCTTGATCCCCTCGCCGAACTGCTTGTCCGGCACACCAATGACCGAGACCGACTCGACATCCGGGCACTGAAGGATCACCTCCTCCACCTCGGCCGGATAGACGTTCTCGCCGCCCGGCTTGATCAATTCCTTCTCCGGCTTCCGGCCCGCAAAGAAGAGATACCCCTCCTCGTCGATTCTGCCCATGTCTCCTGTGTGATGCCAATCGTTTCTAAAGGTGCGTTCGTTCAATGCATCCTGCCCCCAATAGCCGGAAAAGACCAGAGGGCCCTGGACAATGATCTCGCCGCTCTCTTTGGGTCCGACTTCGTTGTCCGCGTCATCCACCAGGCGCATCTTCATCAGATAGCCGGGCCGGCCCGCCGAGCCGGGCTTCTCCATGGCCGGAGAGAAGGTGACAAGCCCGGTGGTCTCGGTCTGTCCGTAGAGAATCCAGAAGGTTGCGCCGGTCTTCTCCTCAAATGGTTTGATGTTGTCGGGCCCGTCCAGGCCCAGCACAATCCGCAGAGAGGAGACGTCGTACTTCTCTTTTTCCAACTGCGCGGTCAGCCGGGAGAGGATCGGCGGAAAGCTTCCCAGAAGGGAAATTTTTTCCTTTTGGGTCAGTTCCAACGCCTGTTTTTCATCGAACTTTTCGATCACCACGTTCTTCCCTCCCACATGAAGGGTGGAGAGGGCGAGATTCAGACCCGTGATATGGAAGAGCGGCAGCATATTGAGATACGCGTCGGCCGGGGTGATGCCGAGGCGGGCTCCAAGCTGGACATTGCCGACAGCGAGATTTTCATGGCTCAGAATCGCGCCCCGGGGCTTTCCCTCGACTGCGGCCGTGTAGATGATGCAGAAGGGATCTTCAGGGTTCACAGAGGCGAGGGGGAGAATCCCGTTGCGGTTAATCAGCGAATCGAGAGCCTGAATTGTACCTTCGGGGGTGTCGAATGCATAGATTTCCGTCCCATCCGGAGCGGTATCCCTGGCCCGGGACATCTGGGCAGCATCGGCTGCCAGAATTTTGGGAGTGCAATCCCCCAGTATATATCGGATCTCCTCTTCTGACAGGCGCCAGTTGATGGGAACGACAACTGCGCCCAGTGCTGCGGCCGCGCCCATCAATGTGAAGAAACGGGGGTGGTTCAACGCCAGAATCGCGATCCGGTCTCCGGCCCCGATCCCTTTGTCGGAAAGGCCGACCGCAAGCGCGTCCACCTCCTCGAGCAGATTTTTAAAGGTGATCCGTTTCTCTCCGGGGCCTGCGACCGCAACCCCTTCAGGGGTTAAAAGCGCGTTTCTCCCGAAGATATCATATACTGTGAAGCTTCGCAGACTCATGGATTTTATACTCCCTTCAGTTTTTTTTAAGTTTGGACTGGAGATGATCCCAGCCCTTGGCCGCTCCTTTTCCTATCTCCTGCACAGTTTTCGGGCATCCCGGATCAGCGATCTCTCCCACTCCGCAGATGTTTTCGATAAAGGAATCCGCAATCTGACTTGACCGAAATCCCCATGAACCGGCCTTCTGGATCTTATTCCTCCGGGCCTTCCAGAAACAGCTTTATTTTCTCATGAAATGATGCTGCCTTCCGGATATCGCTTTGGGTCCATCGCGGCATCCGGCGGAAACGAATAATCGAACTTCGCTTTACAGTCCCCCTTTCCGCTTCATATCCGATATGCCAGTAGAAGATTGCTCCGGGAGCGATGCGTTCCCTGTCATCTTCGGATATCTCGGAAAACATCACTTCGATCTCTTCATCTTCATGCATACCGTCCAGGTCCGTTATCCGGGCAATAAAGAGATCTTCATGAACCTCGACCACATAGCCCTCCCATTTCTGTAGAGATGTGAAAGTTCTGGGATGGTATCTTCTTTTGGGGACAAAGGCGATAGGTGCTTTCTTTTGGACCGTCAGAGGAAGGCTGTCAAGATTATTTCTTCGGGCCTGTGCCTCTCCTTCGATTTCATCCGGTTCCAGGGAAGGATCATGGAAAAAGGAATGGATTCTCTGCCGGGTAAGGCCGTTAAAGGATCGCAAAGGATCTTTGTCGGAAAAGGTTTCCGTATCTCCCCCGGACTCGATGGCATCGGACCCCGTAAGTGCATCTGCCCTATTCATTTGCGCTCCTGTTCTCGAACTTGTTCAATATGGTCTTTACGGCCCCTTCAGCCTGATGGTTGAATTCATCCCATTTCTCCTTCAACTTATCGATGATCGCCCTGCAGCCGGTCACCTCCGGGGTCGGCGTTTCAAAATGCCGGTTGAAATTGAACAGTACGCCGGGATGGATACGATTTGAATGAAATTTCCGGCTTTTTCTTCATGTTCCAAATCCTTCGGGCTCGTGGTTTGCCAATTTATGCTGACAGATATCATGCCATAAAAAGCGGTTTGGATCAATTCCGAATCATCGCACCGGAAGCGGATAAAGGCTTTTATTCAGGCTCCCCTTTACTTTGTGCCAGAATCCGGTAAAACTCATCCGCATCCGCATCCATTCCTTCATCACCTGTCTCCACAACCGGAAACAGCTCTCCGCCCGGAGACCAGAGTTCTGTGCTTTCGGGATGGGCATCGAAGTATTCCGGGTCTGTGGTGACGCGGAGCGGCGATTTCATGCCGGGCGCGAGGTAGGTGAAGTCTTTTGGCCCCACTTTTTTGACTTCGATTCCCGGCGGGAGCAGATTTTCGGAAGAGAGAATCCGGTTCAGTTCCGGCAGGCCGTAGAGGGGTTCGGGCCGATCGGGTTGGGCCGGATCCTCGTCGATGGCCTCGTCCAGATCAAAGCCGGCCGCGTCAAGCTGATCGGCCTGGGCCGTGATATCGGAGATGAGGGCAGCCCTTGCCCGCTCCTTTTCGCCGGCCTTTTCCAGGATCACGCCGGAGATGGCCCCGGGGAGTTTGGCCAGTATCGGCTGCAGTTTTCCCACAAAGCTGGTGAAGAGGCTGATCCGCTTCTGCAGTGCGGTGTAGACGTCGGCCTCCACCGTGTCCTCGTAGTGGAGGTTGATGATCCGGATGGCCGAAAATGCCTGCCCCAGCCGGTCGATCCGGCCGATGCGCTGCTCCACCCTCATCGGGTTCCAGGGCATGTCATAGTTGATCAGCGCGCCGCAGAACTGGAAGTTGAGCCCTTCGGCCGCGGCATCGGTGCAGAGCAGGATCTCCGCGCTGCCGGCTTTGAAGCGGGCCTTGGTCTCCTCCCGATCGATGCGCCGCCATTTTCCGCCCCCCTCCGGCACTTCTCCGCCCCGGCCCGAAAAGCAGATCACCGAATCAATCCCAAAGGTTTGGGCCACCCGGGTTCGGAGAAAATCGAGGGTGTCGGTGTACTGGGTGAAGACCATTACCTGGGGATATCCATCCGCCTGCAGGGTCTGGATGGCCGAGAGGAGGGTTTCGGTCTTGGTGTCGGTCGGCAGTTCCCGGGTATTTGCCAGCAGGATCTCCAGCTCGTCCTTCTCCTCCAGGGCCAGGGCCTGCGCCTCCATCTCGGCCGCATCTTCCGCGTCCATGATCTCGGCTGCGAGTTCATCCTGGGGAAGATCCTCATCAGCGCCTTGGCCCTCATCGGGAAAGGGGCTGCACTGGCCGGACACGGCAGAGCGGCGCTTTTCCAGGGTGCGGGAGAGCGCGTAGAAGCTGCTGGCCAGGCGCCGGCGGTAGATGGTCATGACAAATCCGATCGCGGTCCGCTTGTCCGGGGCCGCGTTGTTGTAGGTTCCGGAGATGTAATCCTCCACGGCCTCGTAAACCTCCCGCTCGGCCGGAGTCATCCGGACGAACCGGTCCGAAACCTCGCGTTCGGCAATCCGGGCTCCCAGCTTTCCGGCCTTGAAATAGCTCCGGAGCAGCTCCCGGGTGTGGCGGGAGATCAGGCGTTTGATGGGGGTGTTGGCCTTCATCAGCCGGACCGCGGCCCGCCGTTCTGCGGTCTCCAGTTGATGGCGGGGGGTGTCGGCCTTATCCCGCAGGGCCCGGATGACCTTCCTCACCTTGAGTTTGCTCAATTCAGGAATGAGCCTCTGCGCGGATTTTTCGCAAACCTCGCCATATCCCGCTTCCACAGATCGAAAGAGCCGGGCCATGAAATCCAGTTCCGGATTTCCGGGCATGGGCGCGGCCGCGTCATCAAAGAATTTCACAAAGGCTTGCGCGTGCCATTCCGGGGGCAGACCCAGCAGGGCAAGGAGATCCCAGACTTCGATGGGGCTGACCTGCATCGGGGTTGCCGTCAGCAGGAGAAGCCCCCGGGTCCGGCCCTGCAGCCTCTGCATCAGCCGGAGGAGCTGGTTGGGCCGATGATCGGAACTCCCCGCGCCGCCGCCCCTTTGCCTGGCGTGGTGGGCCTCGTCGAGCACCACCAGATCCCACGGCTCGGCATCTTCCAGCAGCTCCTGGGCCCGATCCCTTCGGCGCATGAGGTGGCTGGACGCGATCACACAGGGCTCCGCGTGCCACTCCTCTCTTTCCACGGCCCGGGTGGTCTTTCCGTCCCGGGCCCGGGAGGGGTACCAGTTGAATCGTCTTCCGTCATAGATGGGCCAGTTGAGGTTGAACTTCTCCCGCAGCTCGATCTGCCACTGGGTCAGCACCGCCTTTGGGGCAAGGATCAGAATCCGCTCTGCCCGTCTTGCCAGAAATGCCTGGCGCAGAACCATCCCGGCCTGGATGGTCTTTCCGAGGCCCACTTCATCGGCAATGAGGAGACGGGGGGGCCAGTTGTCATACATCCGCCGAAATGCCCGCACCTGATGGGGCCACGGGGTGATCCCGCAGGTGGCCTCGCCGATCCGTTCCCCGCCGTCCGGGAGGGCCGGGGCTTTCCGGATGAAGCTCCAGATTGCCTTTCGGGGGTCCATTCCCCTCTCCGGCAGGGGAATCGTGGGAACCGGGGGCACGGCGGGTTCTGCGGGGGGCGGCTCCGGGGGCTTTTCCCAGTTGTCTGCCGGCTCTCTGATCTCCATCCGTCTGGGGAGTGCGCCCTCCTGGGGCAGGAATTTCAGCAGTTCCGCGCGAATGGCCCCGGGCACGTCCATGACAATGGCTGTGAGTGCCCGGTCGGCCCAGAGCCGGCCGAAGCTCTCCTCTTCGGCATCCAGATGCGCGGCTGCCGGGCCCCAGGAGGTGAAGACGTGGAAGCTGTCGAAATTGCCGGTCCAGCCGCTCTCTGATTCGTTGATGCTGCCGTTGAACGCGATCCGGTTTCCTTTGGGGTCTTCGATGATTCCGGCCTTTTCGTGGAAGATGGCCTGGGTGGATACGGGCTTGCGGAATTCATCGCAGGGGACCCCGATCTTCACATCCAGTCGGCC
>JAABSZ010000167.1:0-8589 GCA_011390135.1 Desulfobacteraceae bacterium
ATTGCATCCAGCAGGGTCCGCCCCATGTCCCAGGAGGGCTTATCGGCCTCTGTCACCAGGATGAAGCTGCCGGCCGCATAGGCTGCAGCGATGCTCGTATGATCGGTTCCCCCCCGGGTGTCGATAAGGACATAATCGAACCCGTACCAGTCCACTGCCCCGGCGATGATCCGTTCCAGTCGATCCCGAAACCCCTCCAAAGTAGAGAAATCCCGGCTCAGGTGAAGATCGGCCGGGGAATCCCTTCCCTCCGCGACGCTCGGCAGCAGAAAGAGATTCGCGTCCGTAAAGGCCGATGGAATCAGCACAGGCCGGATGCTCCGTTCCCGGGCCTCGTTTTCCGTAAAGAGATCGACCAGGGAAGTCTCCACCCGCTGGGGATACTCGCCCAGCGCATAGAAGGTCATCCCCCGGGTGAAGAGATCGAGATCCACCAGCAGGGTCTTGAAGCCGCAGCGGGCCAGCAGATAACCCAAGGAGACCGAGATGCTCGTCTTACCGGTCCCTCCCTTGCCGCTGAGAATCGCCACCGCATCCGGAGGCCCCAGATCTTCGGAATTGCGAAAAACCGCCATCGGGTCAATCGCCCAGTCGCCCCTGAAGGGTGAGGGAGAAGGCCGCGCCCATGTATCGCAGGTGAGGCACGATGGTCAACTGCATCCTGTACCAGACCTTCTGGGTTTCGCTGTCGATCTCGTAAACCTCGATCTTGGCCTTGCGCAGGGGCCGCCGGGCCCTCACCCCGGGGGCCGGATTGTCCATGTCCGAGACATACTGGATGAGCCACCGGTTGAGTTCTTTCTCCAGCTCGACGCGGGTCTTTGTGGCGCCGATGTTGTCTCTCTGGATCGCCTTGATATAGTGGGCGAACCGGCAGACGATAAAGGAGTAGGGAAGCTGGGCTTCGATGATCTCGTTGGGCTGCGGCTCCCGGAATGCCGATGATCCGGTTTTGGGCCGTCTGACCGAATAGGCCGAATAGAAGGCGGCCGTGTCGTCGCTCCTGTGGAGCACCAGCGGAATCAGCCCGGCCCCGGCGAGCTGTGCCTCCTTCTTTTCGGAGATCAGCACCCGGGTCGGGATGGTCGGCTTCCCGGCTCCGGATCGGGGCGCTGATCCGGTATCCTGCAACCAGCGCAGCCCCTGGACCGCGCCGCCGTCCGGGCCGATGATGTTGAGGCACCAGCGGTACTTTGCAAAGCTTTTGAGCAGACAGGTTCCGAACGCGAACGCGCTGTTTCCCCATAGGGCATAGGGGCGCTCCCGGTAAGGAAAGGAACGGATGCCATCCTTTCGAAACTCGTAGGCGCTTCTGAGGAGAAAGCGCGGCAGAACCAGCCCCACATAACGCGCATCGTCGGTCTCCCGAAACGCGCGCCACTTGACGTATCGCAGGTTCTCGGCCAACTGCTCGGGCAGATCGGTGAAATAGGCCAGCTCCGAGAGATCGTCGGTCCCGAAGAAATCCTCCCGCAGGCCCGCTATAAAAGGGGCGTGGCAGATATTGCCGAGGCGGCCGAACCGGGCCAGCAGCCGCATATCGGCATCACCCGGGCCGAACTCGTAGTCCGAGAGGATGACCCCGTAAGGCTTGCCGCCGTACTGGCCGAACTCGTCCACATAGATCCGCCCGTAGAGAACTGAATCGAAGATCTCCCCGGCCGCCTCGAAATCATCTTCGATCTCGTCTCTGGATGCGTCAAAGAGATCGATCCTGCAGTTCTGATCCGGCCGGAGCCCCTTCACCAAAAAATCGAGGCTCTGCCAGATAGACGCCAGGGCTTCGAAATCGGGGTGATGGAGCAGATCGTCCATCCCCCGGGAGAGACGCTGAACAATCTCTGAGATCAGCAGATCGAGACGTTCAACCGGCACAGGTTCGCCCTCCGGAGAAAGGGATGAAAATAGGAAGTCGAAAATGGACCGCTCCTTCTCATCCAGCACTTCCGGATCGAATTCCCGGACAGCCTTGTTTTTCAAACGCTCGATCCGATGCTTGAAACTGACCAGATGCGCCATTTCCGGAATCGCGGAGACCAGCGCGTCAGGTTTAAAATCACTGAGGGAGGCAAATTTCAGATCCGCGCATATTGTCCCCTTCCCTTTTTCCGGAAATAGATGATCCCTAAGATCGATCCTGAGCCTAACCCCCAGCCGTGCCATGACCTCGTCGAGGGTTTTGGCCGTGACCGGTACAGGCTGGCGCTCGATCAGCTCTGGCCGATCCCCGGCCCGGGTGAAATCCCCGATCACGAGAATCCGAAAGGGGATCTCGTTCTCGTCCGATTCATCTGTAGCATAGGTGAGGCGGATCCTTTCAGGACTCAAAAATCGACCTTCCTCTCCTCCAGCAGATTCGGATCGAATCGGCGAAGGCCGTATTGCCGTTTCCGTCCCCGGTTGTACTGATCGGCCTGTCCCTGCACGGTGTTCCGATCTTCTGAATATGGCCCCAGGTGAACCGTATACCAGATCCGGTCCCGCTTGTCCTTGAGCCAGTAAACTGCGGGATCAAATCCCTCCTCCCGGAGTTTTCGGGCGAGATCAGTGGCACGGGATTCCTCGCGGAAAGAGGCGATCTGAACGGAATATGCCCGCTTTTCGGTTTCTGCCCGGGAAACCGATGCCTTCCCGGAGGAGCGGGCGCGGTCCGATCTTTTTGGGGTTTGCTTTGGCCTCTGCCCTGTCTGCGCGTCCGGAGGCGGCGGGGGCCAGCAGACTGCGATGGTTCCGGGAATCGCAGCCGGCAGAATCTCTTTGGTCCGGATCAGCTCATCATGCCCCTCGATCCGGTATTTAATATCCAGATACTCGATGCCCATCTCCGAAAGCTTCTTCTCCTGCTCGGGAAAATCGGCCGGGGTGAAGCGCCGGCTCCCGAACCGGAAATCCTTCAGAAAATCGGAAAACCCCTTGGGGCCAGGATACCGTTTCTCCAAAGTGACGCCCCCCACCTCCATCGAGAAGAGCGCATCCCCGCACTGTGAGGTCCACTCAAAGGTCTTTTCGATGGTGAAGTTGTAGTTGTAGAGGGTCTGGCTCGTATCACCACACTCCAGACGTAGGATCGTCGCACTGGGGATCTCGGCCGCATCGGGGTTCGCGTCCGTAGGCAGAGCTTCGATCCGCACCGAATAGGATTCCTGTGCGGTCTGAATATTGTCCCTTCCCCTGGAGACGAAGTCGAGAAACTGGGGCTGGAAGGGAATGGTCATGCCCCGGGCCCTGGCCGGGACATACCCCTTGCCGTAAGCCCGGGTGACAAAGGGACCTGCGTGTTTATCCATGAAGGTCCAGAGCTTGCCTTCGTCGCCGAACATCAGGCTGTTTCTCCGGTATTCCGGAACCCCTTCGATCTCGACTAGAAACTTGTCCTCCCATAGTTCCTGGAGCTGGCATGCGGCCTCGTTGAGCATATAGCGCCGGATCACCTCGATGGGCCCCGCATAGACGGCCCAGAATGCCCGGGCATCGCCCCCGGATCGGCCGATGAGCGCCTCCAACTGGCGAACTGCGGTATAGGCTTTGGCAAGAGGGGTATCGCCCGCGGTCGGCTGGTCCGGATTTTTGAAGAATTGCGCCATCGCATTGTAGGAGACGGAACGGGACCGGGCATCGAAAGCGATGTCCATCAGTGCCCTGCGATAATCCCCCAGGGCTTTTCCTGCGTCCTCCAGCACCAGTCTGCGCTCGTCCGGACTCCTGTCCGATGCGACCTGGCGCTGGGTGATCATGGCTTTTCGGCCCGTGCTGGATGCTGTCCGTCCGATCTCCCCGAGCTTGGACAGGGCGTTGAGCCCGAGCCGGGAGATGGCCTTGTTCCCACGGGAAGTATCTGCGGTATCGTCGGGCGCATATGCGAGCATCTCCTGAAAATAGTCGGAAAGGGCGAGCCACTCCGGAATCGCGGCCTCGGGCGCGATGGGCATCACCTGCTCGTAGAGGAGATCGAGCAGCCGGAAGAAGGGGTTTCTGTCGGTTGCGATGAGATCGATGGCCCGCTCCCACTCCTCCCGGCCCCGCAGGGTCGCCATCCCCCGATCAAAGCTTTGGGCAAAGTCCTCCCAGACCGCCAGATACTCCTTGCGGTATCCCTCGTCAAAGGCTCGCTTCATGGCAATCAGATCATCGGAATCGGGCGCGGTCTGAATCAGTTGTTCGATGAAATTGTCGATATAGGCCTTTCCCCCCAGCGTATAGGCCCCCGGAATCACCACATCCGGAGAGAGGGTCTTGGAGCCGATCCAGTAGGAAGAGAGGCGGAACCGGTCGTCGGCCGGGGCCTCCGCGTTGGCCAGGGGAATAAGCCAGGAGAGATCCCGCTGGGCCACCCCCAGCAGGCGGGTGAGCTGGGTCCGGAGTCGTGCCAGCTCCTCCTCCACCGTGGCCCGGCTCGGGGTCCAGACCTCCGCTCTCAGATAGAGGTTGTTGAAGAGATCGACACTCTCCGGGTCTGAATTCTCCTTCATGAAGAGATCCCCCTCGACAAAAGGGCGGGGCATGGCTTTGAGGGCCTCGATCCCCTTCCCGTCGAGGCGGGCTTGGAGCAGGTTGATCCGCAGCGCGATCGCGCCCACATATCCCGCGATCCGCCGGGAGAGGTCATCGGGCTGCGCGGTCTTCTTCTCCGCGCGCAGCAGATCGCCACGGTCCAGCTTCCGGGTCAGGGAATCATCCAGCGGATCGAGAAGATCGTTCCGAAAACGGCCGGCAAAGAGATGGCGCAGCTCCGTCACGAAAACCGGCTCTCGGCCCAGGCCGAACCAGGGCATCCACCAGCTCTTTACCTCATCGTCGATCACCAGGGTCATCTCCTGCAGTTCGGCCAGTGTGGTGAGGTTCTGCTCAAAGGTGGCCCCCCGGCTGAAACTCCCCTTGTATTTCTCGGTCATCTCCTCCAGAAAGTCCGCGTGGCCGGAATATGTCCACCAGAGAAGGAAAATAGAGAGCAGGGCCGCGATCCCCCACGCGCCGGCCGCAAACCGGCGGGTCATGATCCGGGCCCGCTCGGAGCGGGAGATCACCCGGGAGATGCGCCGGTCCGCGGGCAGGACATGGGTGAAGAACTGCTGGAGAAAGAGCCCCTTGCCTTTCCCTTTATCCTTTTTCATGCCCGGTTCGGCAGCGGCTTGATCCGTTGGTGCGCCAAGAATCCCGCTCAGATAGATCCCCCGCAGATCGGGCGACTCCTGGTACGGATTGACCTGGAAGAGCCCGTCCGTGAAGATGAGCAGCCCCTCCTCCATCTCCTTGAGCGCGCCCGGAAGGCGCAGCAACTGGACATCGATGTCACTTCTGAAGAGCAGCAGATCCTTCACCCGCTCGGACATGGCATCCATTGCCTCGGGAATGAAGGTCTGGGGAAGGTTCTCCTCGCCGGTTCGGGCATAGCCCATTGCCTGAAGCCGTTTTTCCTCGGGCAGGGTTTGGACCCAGGCCGTAAACCCTTGGATCCGGTCGCATCCGGTGACAAGAAGATAGACCGGTACGCTGATGGTGAGCTGGTTCATCATCTCGTCGATCCGTGCCCGGTGCTGGCGTCCGATCTCAAAGAGATCTTCCGCGGACGGGTCCGACAGCCGCGCGGCATCCATCGCGATGACGAGGCCGTTGAGGGGCTCCTTGGCGTGATGCTTCTCCAGGAGGCGAAGGAGCTGGAGCCATTGGCCCCGGCCATCCCGGTCAGACGGATAGACCCATGTCCCCGGGGTATCGATGACGATCCCCTGGTTGTATGGCCACCAGTTGCACCCCCCGGCCTCGGGGTCCTGGGGTTCGAAGACCGGGGCCGGCAGCCGGGCATGGTTCAGTGCCGCGCTCTTTCCAGAGCCTTCGGGGCCCATGATGACAAACCACGGAAGCACATAGAGCGGGTCCCCCAGCTTTTTGAGGCGGGAGCGCTTCAGCAGCTTTATAAAGGAGTGGAACCGGCGGGTCAGATCGTCCGGAGCCCGGCGAGGCAGCCGGAGCCGTCCGAAAAGACCTTTCTCCGGAGCCTCGGGCGATTCCTCGGTGATCAGCGCCTTGACCCGCTTCTTAGCCCGGTGGCGGATGATGAGTTTTCGCAGGATCAGAAAGAGAAGCCAGACCGCAAAGATGGCGCCGATGATCCAGATCGCTGTCATCAGCGGCTCTCCAAGGTAGAGAGTCGTCACGATGACCAACGCTGCGATCCCGCACCAGATCAGCAGCAACAACAGGAATTTCAGAAATTTTTTCACGTCAGATCAGCGTCACCAGGCGGTTGGCCATTTCAATAATCCGGGATTGAAACAGAAAAAAGAGAACCAGCAGCACCAGTACCGGTATGCCATAGTAGAACCCTTTGAAGTTCATCCCGGTAAAGATGCTTCCGCCGGACCGGGTTTCGATATAGCCTTCGGGAAAAAGCGCCTCTCCATAGCCCTTTCCCGGGATTCTTCCTTCCCCCACCAGCAGTTCCAGATTGTCCCGCTTGATCCCCTCCAGCCGGGCCCTATCGTCGGGATTGAAGTATTTCCCCCGAAACCCCAGCGCAAGACAGTAGTAGTAAACCTCCCGGATATCCCGCTCCGCAGGGTTGACGGGACTCAGGCTGTTGAGGCGTTCATAGAAGAGTTCCCCGGCCTTGACCGTCTTGAAATGCTCCATCTGGAGCAGGTTCTCCCGCCACTGCCGCTTCTGCTCCCATGAGGTGGAGAGGATAGCCTCGTCGATAAAAGCGATGGCTCCGAATTTCGCCATCTCGTACTGCTCCTCGGAGTAGCCACCGGTCAGGTACTCCCGCGCATGCTCGGAGAGTTCCCGCCGAATCGAGATGCTCACGGTCTCGTAGTCCGGATTCTCCCCCTGCCGGATCGTCTGGGTGAACTCCAGGGTCCGGATCATGGCCGGGGAGAAACAGTCGATCATCCGCATGGGTCGTCAGCTCCTCAAAACGATGATCTCCGGCTTCAGATCTTCGGGCGCGTCGGGCCAGAGAAGGACGAGATTCTTTTCCCTGCGAACCTCCCCCCAGACCGGGCTCCGCTTGTCCAGCCGGAAATAGGTGGCATTGGGCCGTCGGGGAACCCCCTCGGGCTGGGCCAGCAGGTGCTGCACCGGAAGGCCAGGAAGAGCATGCTCTGCAAAGATCCGCACCTGATTGGCAGAGCCCAGCTTCGCATACTCGAGAAAGGGTTTCAAAAGATTTTCAAAGGGGGTTTCGGTTCGCATGGCCAGATAGAAGCGGCTCTGGGGAGTGAAAAGTTCGTCCGGAATATCCGCGCTGAACATGCCTGTATCGGTCTTCTCCATGGGAATCAGCAGTTCCGCGCCCACGGTGATCTCATTGAGCAGCCGAAGGATCAGGGTTCGGACCCTGGCAAAACAGGCCCCGATGTCGTTGTGGTCGTAGGGGGGCAGAAGAGCGGCCCCGGCCGCGGTCTCTCCCATGAAATTGATCTCCTGAGAGAGGATGCTGAATCCGCCCACCATCTGCCGCAGAATTCCATAGATCTGCCAGGGATGGGATTCCGGTGTTTCGGTATGGTGGAAGAGCACGGGCGCGTAATGGCAGAGCATCTGCAAGGCCAGCCGGTAGGGAATGGAGCGGGCGTCGATCTCCACTCCGGCCACCCCCAGGGGGGTCTTGTACTCCTCCAGTTGCCGGGTTCTGCCGGCCAGCTCATCTCGAATGCCCATGATGATCTTCATCAGCACCGGCGAGCTGGAAAGATGAAGGCAGGGGGGGATGTAGTCGTCCGCGAACTTGATGGTCTCGCCATCCCGGATGATCTGCGCGATAGGGAGAAGATCGTAATCGGGTCGGACCGCCTCCACTTCGTTCTCCCAGAAGAGCTTCAATACATAGGTGAGGGACTTGACGGCCGCGGCCGGGCCCTCCTGGTGGAGATCGGGCAGCTCCCGGGCGCTCTCTTCGGTCAGAAAGCGGGTCTGAACCCCATCTGCCCCGCGGCTCTCCCCCCCCACTGTCACGTTACCCCTCTGGGACGAGAGGCGGCGGAGACCGATATAGACGGTAAAAGGATGATTTCTGTCGGTCCAGGCCGATGCAAAGGATCGGGGCGCAAGGGCCGCATCCTCCGGATACCGGACCAATGTTCCGTCCGGCAGAAGAAATGCGCCTTCCGTCACCTCGAAGAGATCGCTCGACAGCCCCCCCTCGTTGACCGAGACGCGGACCACCCCCCGGAAATAGGGGGCGGTGATCCGGTGAAGCTGCGGGACCGCGGCCTGGTGGTACAGGTCTGTGTACTGAAGATGCTGGGGCTGTAGAAAGAGCCCCTGATGCCAGAAGAGCGGTTTTTGGGTCATCATCCTCCAATCAATAGGCGACCATGCTCAGATCTTCGATGCTGTAGTCTCCGAGTTCGATCCAGATCTTCAGCTTTCCGGGCCTCGGGGGCGGTGCTGGGGGCGGGTCCACAAAGGGGTTGATCTTTGAAAAGCCTCGTAGCTCCTCGCCGGCCTCCTGGTAGACCGGAATCTTCAGAAGCCGGGAGACCCGTTCCGGTTCCAGGTCGTAATAGCCCGCGGCCAAGCCGATATACCGTGCCGATTCGGCTCGATCCAGCACCAGCACCGACTCCCGGTTCGGCTGCACCACAT
>JAABSZ010000168.1:0-8557 GCA_011390135.1 Desulfobacteraceae bacterium
TCTGGAGCTTGTAATTGGTGTTGTGGGAGACGTAGCAGATCCGGCAACGGTCCACTATGGGGGCCTCTTCTTTTTCCGCGAGGAACCGGTTGAACTCCTGATTGTTGGAGGTGGCGATGATGAGGGTGTCGATGGGCCACTTGAAGCCGTCCATCTCGATGTTCCGGTTCTGGATCACCCCGAGATAGACCTGGACCAAGTCCTTTTTGTTCTTGTATATCTCATCGCTGAAGTGGATGCCGCCCCCGGCCACCCGGGCAAGTGCCCCCCTTCGCAGGTCGAACCTGTAGGGGTTGTTGATGTCGGTGATGTGGAGCAGCCGCTGAATCGATTCCTCTCCTAAAAGATCCACGGCCGAAGAGGTGATCTTGTCCTTGGCCGAATACTTTCCGGTGATGGTCCCGAGGCTTTCGGTGAGGGGGACCGGCACGATATCGACAAAGTTGAGCATATCATCGATATCTCCGCCGGTATAGTTGCGGATATCGTTCCACATGTATCCGCTGCAGGCCCCTAAAGGCCGGTAGTCGTTGTAGAAGCGCTCGATATCGTCATCTGCAAAATCGAATTCCGAAGAGAGATAGGCCATGCTCTCCTCTTCGGAATCAAAGAGGTTCATGGCCAGAATCATCGGGTCCTCGTATGCCTGCGATTCGATGTTGACTATCCGGCCGTAGCTGCCCAGTTTGTCCATATTGGTGAAGCGGAAGGTGTATTTCCGATTTCTCGGCCTGGAGAGAAAGTTCCGGTACTGTGCGCAGAGGAAATCGACCAGGAAGGTCTTGCCGTTGCCCGGCTCTCCGACGAGCACAAAGGCCATCTCCTTGGAAGAGCCGCCTTCGGCCGCGTCCTTGACGTAGGAGACGAAGCTGTTGATCTCGTCATACATCCCGATGACGTGCTTCTTGCCCTTGCGGAAGATCCCGAAATCATAGGTGGTCTTTCCGTTGACCACCACCTTCTGGATATCATTTCCCAGCACCATTCTGGCAACAGCCTGGAACGCGTTTTCAAAACTCCGCTCGCTGGCCTTCACAGCAGAGATATGATGTTGGAGTGTGCCCGGTTGCGAATTTGCCATTTTTCCTCCCCTTTGAAGTGGGTTTCTGCGGGTGTTTCCTTGCTGTTTCGGAGAAAAGGGCTCCTGTGCTGAATGGCCCTCAACAGATAAGGGCAGTTTGTTTTCTATCTTTCGTTTTTATTATATCAGTTGGGGAGGGGGATGCAAAGGGAATTCGTTACCATCATCCGGCTCTGCAAAGCTGTAAAAGCGGGAGACCGGATGATGGAATGGTGAGGGCGGGATTTATGCCGCAGTGGGGATGACCTTGATCTCCACCCGGCGATTCTGCTGCTGTCCGGCTTCAGTGGAATTGGGCGCGATGGGCTGGGATTCCCCAAAGGGAGCCACCTCGATTCTTGACGAGGCAATCCCCCGCCGGACAAGAAGATTCTTCACCGCAGCCGCGCGCTGCCGGGAGAGTTCCATATTGGATGCCTCCGCACCCACATTGTCCGTATGCCCCTCCACCCGAATGCGGGTCTGGGGATACTGCTTGAGGATGTCCGCGATCCGGTTGATCTCGTCGTACATGGCCGGTTTGACCCTTGCCGATCCGGAGGCGAAGGTCACATCCCCCTGCAGGGTGACGGCCAGGATCTTCCCCTGCCGGTTGACCGATGCGGCTTCAGAGGTGGACAGCTCTTCCCGGAGATCCTCCTCCTGCTGGTTCATCATATGGCCGATCCCGGCCCCGGCCGCAGCACCCACAGCCGCGCCGATGCCGGCGCCGAGCAGTGTTCCTTCGGTATCCCCGCCGATGGCCTGTCCGGCCGCGGCCCCGGCAGCCGCACCGCCGGCCGCGCCATAGGCCGCCCCTTTTTTGGTCTTGCTCTCGGTTGCACAGGAAGCCGCCAGAAAGAGCAGCGCAATCAGTCCGACCATAAAGATCATGCCTTTTCTTCTCATTTTCCGTCTCCTTTCATTTTTGAATTTAAATTCTTCTTATTCAATGGTAATCTATGGCCCGTTTTCTGTCAAAGGAAATGGATGAAAATTCTGATTTATCAGTTGCTTGAATGGATATTTCTTTGCAGATGACGACGAACGGAGCGGATTAGGGCTTGCCAAGCCCCGGAATTTGGCGTATAAACGGGCATAATCTTATATTAACCTGATCTGATAAAGACGGGAGGATCGAGCCGAATGCAACTGACGGACCTGCTGCCGCTGGAAAAATGGATGGAATTGGAAAAGGAGATCACCGAAAAGACTGGGTTGAGCACCAATGTCTTCGGCACGGATGGGGTTCGGATCACCGAATTCCACCACTGGCCCAACGGACTCTGCCCTGCGGTCAAGGCCACGGACAAGGGGCAGGCTTTCATCTGCGCGGTCGCGCACATGAACCTTGCGGCAATGGCCGCGCGCCAAAAGGGGCCGGTCTTTGAAGAGTGCGACGCGGCCCTGGTGAAGCTGGTGGTTCCCATCATCGTGGATGACGAATACATCGGCGCGGTCGGCTCCTGCGGGCTGCTGCTGGATGACGGTGAGGTGGATACATTTGCGGTCAACAAGATCACCGAGCTGGACGAGGCCGAGGTGGAGAAGCTGGCCCAGGGGATCGGTGCGGTCTCCTCTTCGGATCTGGAGGAACTGGGGCAGACCATACAGAAGCGGCTGGATGCTATTATTGCCGATGTTGCCGGAAGAAAGTGACGGAGTGGACGGAGTGGACAGAGTGGACAGAGTGGACAGAGTGGACAGAGTGGAGGCTGAAACCCAGAGACCTTTGCCGGGGCCTTCATTCCCAAAATTCACCTAAAGGAAATATCGAAGACGTATGGAAAGGGATTCGGACAATACTCAAAAAAAGGCGCTGGTGGTCGGCGGCGGCGTGAGCGGAATGGCCGCGGCCCTCAACCTGGCCGACGCGGGAATACCGGTGGTCCTCCTGGAGAAGCGGGAAAATCTCGGCGGATATGCCGGGGATTATACCTGCAAGGCCGTGGAGGAATGCGTCCGGTGCGGGGCCTGTCTTGCTGTCGAAAAGGCGGGGGCTGTGGCCGATCATCCGAAAATCGAGGTTCTCCTGGACGCGGAGATCATGGAATTGGGAAGAGCGCCGCAAAATGGCAGCGCCGGACCAGTGCGCTATGAAGTTCAGGTGGGGGCCGGCGGGGATGGCGGATCCGCGCGGCAGATATCCGCGGACGTTCTGATCCTGGCAACGGGATTCGCTCCGTTCGCTCCGGAGGAGAGCCCCTACGGGTACGGCCGGATTCCCGACGTGATCACAAGCCTGGAGCTGGAGGCTATGCTCAAGACTCGGGGGGCCCCGGTCCGCCCCTCCACAGGAGAGACCCCCAAGCGGGTGGCCTTTATCCAGTGCGTCGGCAGCAGGCAGTCCCGGGGGAAGCATCTCTGGTGCTCCAAGGTCTGCTGCGTCACTGCCATTCGCCTGGCCCGCCGGATTCGAAAGCATGTTCCCGACAGCCGGGTGACGATCTACTATATCGATCTACAGGTGCATGGGCAGGATACGGAGCTGCTGAAGGATTTCGAGGGCGAGGGGCTTCTTTTGGTGCGGGATATGCCGGCCGAGATCCGGGAGGAGGATGGCGGATTGATCCTGGTCCGGTACGATACCGCAGAGAGAAAACCGGTGGAGGAGAAGTTCGATCTGGTGGTGCTGTCGGTCGGGATCTCGCCGGACCCGGAACTGGACAGTTTGATCCGGGGGCTGGATCTTGAACTTGGAGAGACCGGCTTTCTGGGGCCGGATGTTGCAGAGAGCCGCGGCATCTTCGGCGCGGGAACCGTCTACGGCCCCATGAGCATCACCGAGGCCGTCCGCAGCGGGGGCCGGGCCGCGGGAATGGCCATTCAATATCTGAGGGGGCAATCGTGACTCAAAACATTCTCATTATCGGAAACAGCCCCTGTGCCCGCGGCATCCGGGCCGATCTGGAACGCCTGGATATCCCGACGATCCTTATTTTGGCAGATGGGGTTTCGGCCGATGGGATTTCGGAACCTGTCGGGGAACTTTCGAGCCGCGGCAGCGGAAGCCATGCGGTTTTCGACTATACAACCGTCGAGGGCTGCACCGGAACCGCAGGGGATTACCAGATCCGGCTCCGCCGGGACCGAGAGCCCTTTACCCGGTCCGCGGCTGCGGTGGTGATCGCGGAACAGGGGCTTCAGGTTCCGCTCTATGATGAATACGGCCTGGGGCCCTCCGGAAAGGTGCTGCCGGTCTCGGAAGCTGCGGCCAGGGCCGGGGAACTGCTGCCGGACGGCGGAACCGTCGCGGTCCTCAACGGCATTTATTCCGAAAGCCAGCCCGGTATGGCCGATGCGGCCATGGAATGCGCGCTGGCCATTGCCGAAAACCGGGGCCGCCGGGTCTTCTTCTTTACCGGGAATCTGAAGGTTTCGGGATCCGGGGGAGAACTGCTTTTCCGCAGGACCCGGGAAGCCGGTGTGGTCTATTTCAAGTTCACCCATACCCGGCCGGCCATCAGGCAGGAAGATACAGGAGCGGTCCGGATCGAATTCACCGACGAGATCACCGGCGAGCCCTTTGTGCTGACGCCGGATGTGACGGTCGTGGATGAGCGGATCGCGCCTTCGCCCCGACTGGATTCTCTTGCACAAATCTTTCGGCTGCACAGGGATGCCGACGGATTTCTGCAGACGCCGAACGTCCGCAGGGCCCCGGTATCGACCAACCGAAGGGGGATATTTGCCGCAGGGCCCGCAAGATCCCCGCAGGGGGAAAGCGATTCTCAGGCCGATGCCCATGCCGCGGTGGGTGCGGTTATGGATCTTCTGCATGATCTTGGTGGGGATTCGATCCAAAGGCGCGGCCTTCTGGCCGAAATCGACCAAAACGCCTGCATCCGATGCCTCACCTGTTTTCGGATCTGCCCCCACCGCGCGATCATCCTCTCCCCGGACCGGCTCGCCGTCGGAGAATCGGGATGTATGGGATGCGGCATCTGTGCCGCGCAGTGTCCCAGATGCGCCATTCGATTCGAAGGGGTTCCGGCCCCTGCATCCGGAGGCGCGGCTCCGGAGGGTGAAAAATTCGTTCCGAAGATGGTGATCTTCGCCTGCGAGAAGAGCGGCTGGATCGCGGCCCGTTCCGCGCCATCGGAGAAGATCGAGCCTGTTCGGGTTCCCTGCGGCGGCGCGGTTTCGGACGCGCATCTGCTGGATGCCCTCGAAAGCGGCGCGGACGGAGTGCTGCTGCTGGCCTGCCACGTCGGAAACTGCGACTCGGAAACCGGAACCCGGTATGGACGAAAGACCGTGGAGCGGGTGCAGAAGGTGCTGGAGAAGACCGGCGGCTCCCCGGGCCGCGTCGCCTATCGAACGGTTGCCGCCAATATGGAATCGGAAGCCGGAGGGACCATAAAAAATTTTCAACAGGAGCTGTCGGCATTGGGCCCCATATCACAGGGAGAAGGCCGCGGCACTGTCGTTATCGAGAAAGGAAGAACCATCTCATGAGCCGAACGAGTGATCCGGCCGCTTTAGAGCGGCTGGATATCGACCGTTTCGTTGACTGGCCCACCCCCTATCAATACTGCCTCACCTGCGGCCTCTGCGCTGGCGCGTGTCCGGTTGCGGGCATCGATGACTTCGACCCCCGGAAATTCGTCCGGATGGTGAGCCTGGGGATGGAGGAGGAGCTGGTGGATGCCCGCTGGCCCTGGATCTGCACCATGTGCGGCCGGTGCGATTCGGTCTGCCCAATGGAGATAGGGATCTCCGGCATGGTCCGCAACATCCGCGGGATGCGGGAGAGAGACAAGGTTCCCGGGGGCCTTCAAAAGGGGCTGGAGCAGGTGGAGAAGAGCGGCAACGTCCTGGGGCTGCCCAAGGAGGACTTCATCTTCATCGTGGAGGATGTGGCCGAGGAGATCGCGGAGGAGCCTGGCTTTTCCGGTTTCAAGGTTCCCATCGACAAGGAGGGGGCATTTATCCTCTCCACCATCCACAACAAGCTCATCAACACCCAGAACGAAGACTTGAAGCACCTCTGGAAGATATTTTACGCAGCAAAAGAGGATTGGACCATCACCTCCGACAACTGGGAAGGGGTCAACTGGGGGCTCTTCACCGGCGATGACCGGGCCATGCGGATGATGGTGGAACGGATCATCCTGCAGATGGATACCCTGAAGATACAGAACCTGCTCTGGCCCGAATGAGGGCACGCCTATTACGCAACCCGGTCGGGTTTTGCGCGATGGTTTCCCGAAGCCCTGGAGCGGTTCGGAACATTTACGATCTTCGACATCCTGATCAAATATATCAAAGAGGGCCGGATACAGCTCGACAAATCCCGGTATGCGGGCCGGCGCGTCACCTATCACGAGCCTTGCAACTACGCGCGGAAGTCGGAGGCGACCTTCGGCTACGGTTATTACGAAGAGCCCCGGTGGATTTTAAGCCAGTGCGTGGACGACTGGGTGGAACTTCAGCCGAACCGCCGGGATCAGGTCTGCTGCGGCGGAGGCGGGGGGACCCTTCTCACCGGCTACAATGAGGAGCGGATCCGCTACGGGGAGCGGAAAATCCGCCAGATCCGGCAGAGCGGCGCGGATCTGGCCATCGTTCCCTGCCACAGTTGCCACGGCCAGATCAAGGGTGTGAAGGATGAACTCGGTATGCCGGATCTGGAGGTGAAGTATCTCTGGGAGCTGGTGGCCGATTGTCTGGTTATGGAGGAATAAAATTTCCCATTTATCGAGCATGCAGCGGGTATGGATATTGAAAGAATAAAGGCGAATCTGCGCAAGCGGGAAGCGGCAGAAAAGTGAAAAAAAGACTTGACAAATCCCTTCAGCAGGAGATAAAGATCATCTTGACGGATGGCGGAAAGTGCTGAAAGTCGTCTACAGGAAAAATACAGGAAAGCGTTGAAATGGCGTCAGGTAATAAAATAAAAAACGAGAAAATTTGTGTAGCGTGTTGGTGGTGCTGGTGGCCCATGATCCGAGGGTCTGCCGCCGGGACCGACGCCTGACATTCATTACCGCTTCAGGCAATAAAATAAAGACCGTGGGCAGCCCTGACGCCCACGGTCTTTTTGCATTCAAGGGGGCCGTGGAAGATTTCACGGCCTTTTTTCGTTTCAGGGCCATAACAAGGGAAAGGGCAAAGGAGAAGAGCAGATGTTGATCCAACGATTTCCGGACAAGGCGCGGTTTGTCCGGTTGACCGAACACCACAACGTGATCCCGGTCTGTGCCGAGGTGCTGGCCGACACCGAAACCCCGGTGTCGCTGCTGAAGAAGATCTACCCCGGCAAGGGCCCGGCCTTTCTGCTGGAGAGCGTCGAGGGCGGGGAGCGGTGGGGCCGCTACAGCTTTTTGAGCGTCTCTTCCCGGCGCCAGGTCCGGGTCTTCAAGGAGATGGTGACGGTGGCCGAGAACGGGGGCCGGATGGAGATCCCCCATTTCGGAGATCCCATCGCGGTGCTGCGGGAGCTGATGGCCAAATACAGACCCGCGCCAGTGGCCGGACTTCCCCGGTTCTGGGGAGGGCTTGTGGGCTATTTCACCTATGAGATGGTCTCCTTTTTCGAGAAGATCCCCAACCGGCTGCCGGATGACCGGCCCATTGCGCACTTCGTCATTCCGGATGAGCTGCTCATATTCGACAACATCAAAAACACCCTGATCGTGGTCGCGCTGGTCTTTGGGGACCCGAAGATCCGGGATGCGGATTACGACGATGCGCAGAATCGGCTCGATAACCTTCTCGAAAAGATCCGAAGCCCATTGGAGGACATCCCTCTCCAGAAAGGCGAATATGCCCTCACCCCCGAGTGGGAGGACGGGATCTACCAGAGCAATGTCGGCCGGGTCAAAGAGTATATCCGCGCCGGGGACATCATCCAGTCGGTCATCTCCCAGGAGTTCTCCTGCACACCCGCGCCCGATCTCTGGTCCCTCTACCGGGCTCAGCGCTTCATCAATCCCTCTCCGTATATGTACTTTCTCCATCTGGGGGAGATGGCGCTGGTAGGATCTTCTCCCGAAACCATGGTCCGGCTGGAAAGCGGTGTCGCGACCCTGCGGCCCATCGCGGGAACCCGTCCCCGGGGCGGCAGCGAACAGGCCGACAGGGCCCTTGCCGACGAGCTGCTGGCCGATGAAAAAGAGAGGGCAGAACACCTGATGCTGGTGGATCTGGGCCGAAACGACTTGGGACGGATCGCGGAGACCGGCACGGTGCAGGTGACGGATCTGATGATCGTGGAGCGATACTCCCATGTGATGCACCTGGTCTCCAACATCTGCTGCGACATCCAGCACGGAAAGGATGCATGGGATCTGCTGCGGGCCACCTTTCCGGCCGGAACCCTTTCGGGCGCGCCCAAGGTCCGGGCCATGGAGATCATCGACGAGCTGGAGAAGAGCCCCAGAGGCCCCTACGGCGGCGCGGTCGGCTACATCTCCTTTCACGGGAACATGGATCTGGCCATCACCATCCGGACCGGCTGCGTGGAGGGGGAAAAGCTGACGGTTCGGGCCGGGG
>JAABSZ010000169.1:0-8519 GCA_011390135.1 Desulfobacteraceae bacterium
GACCACCCGGACATCGGCCTGGATCTCCCGCTCTCCGCCGACTCTGGTGATCCGCTTCTCCTCCAGGGCTCTCAGGAGCTTGGGCTGCAGGTGGAGCGGCATCTCACCCACCTCGTCGAGAAAGAGCGTTCCCTTTTGCGCGGTTTCGAACCGGCCCTTCCGGACCCCTGCTGCACCCGTAAATGCGCCCTTTTCATGGCCGAACAGCTCCGACTCGAAGAGGTTTTCGGGAATTGCGCCGCAGTTGATGGCCACAAATGGGCCGTCGCTGACAGGACTCAACAGATGGATGAGCCGCGCGATCAATTCCTTGCCGGTTCCGGTCTCCCCCCGGATCAGCACTGTATAGGGCGTCGGGGCCACCCGGCGCACCAGGGAGAGGACTTCCCGCATTCTCGCGCCGCTGCCGACGATGTTGACGGGAAGCGGACTCTCTTCAAGGGTTTCCGTCACTTCTTCGGCATCCGAGGTCACCATCAGTTCCGACTCGATTTCCCGGATCTTCTCCAGCAGGTTCTGCAGATCGACCGGCTTTTCCAGAAAATCATCCGCGCCCAGCTTCATTACATCGACTGCGGTATCGACCGCGCCGTAGGCCGTTATCATGATGGCCCGGGCCATCGGGTCGATCTCCTTCATCGCGGCCAGCACTGCATCGCCGTTCATGTCGGGCATCCGGTGATCCAGCAGGACCAGTTGAAATGGTTCCCCTGCAAACTGCTTCAACGCTGCCTCTCCGCAGTCGGCCTCGGCCACGGTATATCCTTTTTTCCTCAGAAATCCGGCCAGCAGCTCCCGCTGCATCTTCTCATCATCTGTGATCAGTATCTTCAATGGTTTCCTCTTTTTCTGTCGGGGATGCGGGAAGAATGATCCGAAAGCATATCCTTTTTTTCTCCTTCTGCGGCTCCATCACCTCGATTTCAAGCTTTCCGCCATGTACATCCACAATCCGGCGGACTAAAGCCAGCCCCAGCCCCGTGCCCCGGGTTTTGGTGGTGAAATAGGGCTCCAGCATCTGATCGGCCTCCCTTTCCGAAAGGGAGAAGCCGCCGTTTTCAACGGAGAGAACAACCGTCTCTCCCCGTCGATTGGCCCGGATGATCAGATCCCCCCCGCCGGGCTGGGCTTCGATCCCGTTTCGGATCAGGTTCTCGATCGCCTGTGCCATGAGATCGGCATCGGCCCGGATCGGATCATCCGAGTCGATCTCCACGGTAACGGCAATCCCCTGCGCCTCGCACCTCCCCCGGTAAAGGCTCAGGATATCGGCCGCGGCCTTTCCCATCAGGAAAAACTTCTTCTTAGGAGAAAGGGGCCGGGCATACCGCCGGATGTCGGTGACGATCCCGTCGGTGCGCCGGACCGCGGAGAGCAGATTTCCGATCAGCTCCTGATACTCCGGCTCCAGATCCTCCACCTCAAGATGGAGCCGCTGAAGCCCCATACTGATGGCATTGAGCGGGTTTCGGATCTCATGGGTGATCGCGGCCGCAGCCCTTCCCAGCGCGGCATCCTCCCGCTGCCGGGCCATCTCCCGCTCCACATTCCGGATATGATCCAGATACCCGCGCTGGTAGCGGTAGAGAATCCAGGAGAAGAAGAGGCCAAGACCGGCAAGGATCAGGCTGAAGAGCGCGAATTCGATCCAGAGCTGCCGGACCCGGTAGAAGAACTGCGCGGCATGGAGCGCGACAGTGATCGATTCCTCGCCAAAAGGAAGACGTACCGTTGCTATGCGAACGCCCGCTTCCATCCCGAGTTTCACGACTGCGCCATCATCGGCCGCGGGCGCGGATTCCACCCGGACATAGCGGATCCCGGGAAGGGCCGAAAGGGTCTTCATGAGCTGCGGAAGGCTCACCCGATCCTGGAGCTTCTCGATATGCGCGGATGTCAGCCCCACCGCAACACAGCCGGGGCCTCCGGTTCCGGGCCAGGCAAGGTAATAGAGGTGCAGGGAGGGCAGATGCTGAAGCCTGCCGTTTGCATCGGTGCAGATGGCCGATCGGGAGAGCGGAAGCCAGTTTTCGGGCTCATGCACATCTTCCGCGCCCCGAAGGATCCGGATGCCGGTCAGCCCCGCTTCGATGGAGAACGCGGCAAGCTCCGATTCGGAAAAGGGCTCCACCTCGTCGAGATACTCCACAAACCGGGCCGAGTTCCCCAAAAAAGTGGTCATGATCCGCTCGATGATCTCCTGGGAGAGGAGCGCATTCTCCGCGTTGTTTCGGATCACGCCCGCAAGCATCCGGGCATGTTCCCCGGCATAGGTGTTGAAAGTCCGATGGACTCCGCTGATCTGCCAGAAAAAATATCCGAGTGTGATGGCAATGAGCAGCCCGAATAGGATCAGGTTCCCCTTCCAGATGGGGAAGAGTGAGATGCCTTTTTCTCCGGTTCGGTCCGGTTTCTGGTCCGGTTTCTGGTCCGGTTTCCGGGATTTCCACGGACATCATGGAATCGGATGCTTTGGAATTGATTGGTTTGAAAGGTGTCATCTGCCCATTGGGCCGCGTCCCGGACCGGGCGGACGTCCCATCGGCGGACGCCCCCCCTGCCGGATACGCCCCCGCACCCCGGTCGGATCTCTTCCCGGCATCCGCTCACTGCCCCGGGTGATGTGGCGGGCATCGAATCGGCTTGAAGCGGGCCCCTGGGGATAATTTCCCCACATCCGGACCACCGTGCCGGGCCGGATGAAGCCGGGCATGGGCTTTTGAGTTCCGGCCACATGGATCTCCCGCCCCTCCTCATCATCCTCGCCAAAGAGGCGAACTACCGCATCCCCGGACTCCGGATCGACCGAGACGACTGTTCCGATGAGTACATCCATGCCCCAGGCCGGGGAAGGGATCAGCCATATAGGGATCAGCCCTATTATGAGGATCAGAAGTACCAGCGCAGGCCGCATTGGCTCACCATCCTCTCATAATCCTCCTCCGGAAGATCGGAATCGTTCTCCTCCTGGAAAAGGCGCAGGTATATCTCGGCCGATTTCCACCAGTAGCTGATCCCCCCTGTTCCGGACCATCCGCTCTCATCCCCGCCCCCATCATAATCTGTATCCCAGACCCGGAGGGAGCCGTACAGATTCCATTCCGGAAGGGGAGACCAGCTCAGTGAGATCCCTCCGCGGTTTTCATCATAGGAGCCGGCATCGATGGTGGAATCGCCGAAAACATGGGTCCCGATCAAATCGACCTGAACTGTCGGGGATATGTAGATCGCGGCATATGCCTCTGTTGAATAGCGACGATCCTCCCTTGTCGTGGTATGGCCCGAGAGCGGCACAGATCCCGGCAGAGAAACCGGACCGCGGGGCCCGGCCGGCCCCCGGTTCAGGCCGCCATGATGGGGGCCGCCTCCGGGCACTTGTCCCTGTTCCGGCATCAAATCAGGCGTTTCTCCGGAGATATCTTCCCGATAATCGAGCCAGGCAGCGCTTCCCCGCAGCCCCAGGGTTAGCTGTGCTCCCGCGAGCCATTCGAGGCCGGCGCCGGCAAGTAGAGTATCCCGCTCATCCTCCGGATTGAGATCATCCCGATAGATCGCGCCTTCACCGAAAAGCCCGAGCTGAAAGCGCCCCTCCTGAAAGGGAAATCCGAGAGAGAGGCCGAGGGTTCCGCCGTAGTTGTCATCCAGATCGAAATAATCGTTGTAATTCCCCTCGACGAAAATATCCCCGTTGATCCATGCGAGTTCCGGAAAGAGCAACCGGTTCAGCCGGGCCCGGTATCCGGCAAATCCCGATCCGTCACCATCGGGTGAAAACGCGGGATTGTCGTCATACCCGAGCGATCCTTCAAGGGTCGTCTCCAAGGCCATTGCAGTGGAGATATGGAAGAGCAGGATTCCCATGAGCATTATCTTTGATATCTTTGATATTTTTTCCATTAGTTTCATCCTGCCTGAGATCAATTCAAGAATCATGCCCATTCTCCTCCTCCCCCCAAAGAGTCTGCTGCAAAGCCTTTCCGCATCCCCTTTTCCAAAGACATTTCTCTGCTTCGACAAATCCGTCGAAAAAATCCAAACTCACGTTACCCGAAAACCGGAGTGGTGTCAAAAGCCATGGAAAAAAGAGGAGGAGGCCATCTTCAGGCAGATTGAGCAGATTCAGCAGATTCATATGGGCGGATCGGCCATTCTGCTCTTCGCACCAGGATTTCGACAATATCGTCGAAGCCGGACCGTGATTGTCGAGCCTTTTTCTCCTTCTATTTTCCATAACATACTGTTTCAAATGTATAAATCAGTTTGGCACGATTGTTGATAGTGCAGATGTCAACTTTGGAAAGCAGATGGAACATTTTTTCAACCAAAACCCAGAAGGAGGAAACAACCATGAAAAAGAGCCGAATGATCGCAATCCTTGCCCTGATGATGAGCCTCGCAATGGCTGCACCCGCAATGGCCTTCGGCCCCAGGTGGGGCGGCGGCGGAATGGGACAGGGCGGCTCCGGCGCGATGGTAGCCCCGGATTCCGGATCAACATCCGGAGATGATGCGCTTCCCCAGGGGAGCGGAATGGGACCCGGCAATCGAGGACCCCGGAACGGTCATGGCGGCCCGAGAGGCGGCGGAATGGCCTTGATGCTTCAGGAACTGCCGACAGAAGAAGTGAGCGAGGCCGAAGCTGCGGATCTCCGATTCATGATCGAGGAGGAGAAGCTGGCAAGAGACCTATATCTCGCCTTCTTCAAACTTTACAACGATCGGATCTTCTTCCATATCTCCTTTGCGGAGCAGATGCACATGGATCTGGTCAAGGCGATCCTCGACAAGTACGAGATGGCCGATCCCATTGGGGAGAACGGACCGGGCGTATTTTCAAATGAAGAACTTCAGGCGCTCTATGACAATCTCTATGCGGCCCAAAGCACTTCACTGATGAACTCTCTGATGGCCGGCGCTGCGGTCGAAGAGATCGACATCATGGATCTGAAACGCGCAATCGAGACCGCGGACAATCAGGATATCCGAACCGTCTATCAGAACCTGCTCAAAGGCTCCAAGAACCATCTCCGGAGCTTTGTCTTCCGTATCGAAGCCCTGGAGGGAACCTATGTCCCCCAGTATATGACCCAGGAGGAATTCGACGGGATCATCGCAGCAGAGCAGCAGCGAGGGCCAGTGGATGAGAACGGCGAGCCGGCAGCGGACTTCCGGAGACCGGCCAATGGAACGGACGAACTTCGCAGACCCTTTCAGGGCATGGGCGGCTTCGGCGGAAACTGCCCCTCTGCTCCCGGGACCGGGGATACGGATTCCGATCCGGTGACCGGCCTCTTTCAGAATAGCCGGCTCCAGGCCCGCGGCGGCGGGGGCGGAAATGGCGGTGGCGGTGGTAATGGTGGCGGAAACGGCGGCGGTAATGGGGGCGGCGGAAATGGCGGCCACGGGCCCGGCGACGGGACAGGCAGCGGCGGCAGCGGCCCCCGGGACGGCTCCGGCTTAGGCAGCGGATGGGGAGATTGTCCCTTTGATCTCACCCAGGCATCGATGCCGATGATGAGCTGAGATTTTTAAGATTGGACATAAAAAAAGGGGAGTCGAAACGGCTCCCTTTCCATTCTCCTGCACCTTCGCCACCGTCAAAGAATTCTGTTCCCCCCCCGTTCCGCCTTCCGGGCATGATCCGCCACATTGATCTTCAGCGGTGTCCCGATAATAAACCGGCTCCCCGTGCCTCTGGCCGCTTCGATGGTAAGGTATCCCCCGAGATTTTCCATCCGCTCCCGGATATTGAAGAGGCCGAATCCCCGCTGATTTCCGCTGTAATCATCCAGTTCCCGGGGATCGAAACCGACGCCGTCATCCTCCACAATGATTCGGACCATTCTCTCATCGCTCTGCACAGAGATTTTCGCGGTCTTTGCCTTGGCATGCTTGACCATATTGATCACCAGCTCCCGGGTGGCCCGATAGAGAAAAAACCGGTAGGTGTCATCGATACAGCTCAGGCGCTGATCATCGTCAGCTTCGAAGAGAATCCGGACATCATGCTTATTGTTCACTTCCCGGGTCAGCCATTCCAAGGCAGGCTTGAGCCCCAGTTCGTAGAGGACCGGGGGGCTGATTTCAAAGATCAGGGAGCGGGTACACTGGATGGTCTGATCGATATAGCCGTAGATCTCCTTTATCTCCTCCTGCAGGGAGAGAGCGGAGACGGAATCCTTCAGCATCCCCAGTTTGATCTTGGAGATGGCCAGCAACTGCCCCACCTGATCGTGCAGATCCATGGAGATCTGCCGGCGCTCCTGCTCCTCCACCAGCAGGAGGTTGCAGGTGAGGGATTTCAACTGATCCTGGTACTTCTTCCGCTCTAAAATGATCCCGATGCTGTTGCCGATCTCCTCGAAAAAGACGATCATCTCCTCGGTAAAGAGCCCTTTGCGCGGGTCGTTCAACTGCAGCAGGCCGATCTTTGTGCTTTCATAGGTGAGGGGAATCAGGGCAACCGATTCATACCCCTCGCCATGACACCGGTTCCGGGTTCTTCCCTGGCGCTCTTCTTGAGAGGTAGCGGCCAGAAGCTCGGAGGTGCTGTTGGTCCAGAAGCTGCCGCCTTGGGTAAAGAAGGGATAGGCAGGATCGGTTCGGCCGCAGATCACGTTGCCGCACATGCATTCGAGGTAGGGGCTGCCGTTGCTCTTCCTAATGATTTCCCCATCGGGATTTCGGGCGCAGAGATACCGCTCGGCCTTGACAAAGGCGTTCTCGAAACCATAGGTGACATAATAGGGATAGTCTTCTCCGTCTTTTATCCGGATGCCCACAGCTTCGAAATCGGAGATATCCTTTATCAGCAGAAGGATGTCTTGAATAATATCCTTTCTTTTGCCGCAGGGGTTGAGCGCTTTGAGAATCTGCAGCGCGAGCCTGTACTGCTTCCGAAGGATTCGGTTCTCTCTCTTCGATGGATTCATCGAGCCGTTCATCGCAGGGCCTCTGATAACACCACCTTTCAGGAGGATGGAAAAGAGTTGAAATCTTGATGAAAACTTAATAATAATTGGGCTCTTTTACCGCATATGGCTGTGAAACACAAGGATTATTTTGGCAGGACCGAAAAAAACGGGTGGAAGGTATCCGGAAAAGAGGCCGGAAAGTACGATCCAGATGCAGCGGTGCAGGCGTTTAAGTGCATCCGCCGCATTCGGCTGGTTGTCCGTTATTCTTTGTTCCTCAATGTCTGTTGAAAATCCATTGCCTTTTTACTGATCTCCTCACCACTCAATCCATTAAAAAGGTTCTCTCTCCATTTGGTATAATCGAATTTCTCTCTTTGGATAAGGGCAATAAACCTTTCAGTATCAACCATTCCTAGATGATGACTCAATATTTCAAAACCAGCCATTTTTATTTCAGTATCTGTTTTCAAGAATTGCTACACTCACTCAGCTTTGATGGGTAAGAAAAATGAGAAATTCCCGATTGCCTTTTGGCCCCAGGATCGGAGAGGAAACAACAGAGCCGACGGAAAGGCCCGCATCGGAAAAAAATTTCTTCAAATCCTCGATTACCCTTTCATGAAGAGCCGGATCTTTGACCACCCCGCCTTTTCCCACCCGATCCTTTCCCACTTCGAACTGCGGTTTGATCAGTGCGATAATCGACGCGCAGGGCTTCAAAAATTTCATGACGGCCGGAACCACGATCTTCAAGGAGATGAAAGAGACATCGATGACGGCAAGATCCACGGGCTCTCCAAGTCTATCCCCGGGCATATGGCGGATATTGGTCCGCTCGATGGCGATCACCCGGGGGTCGTTTCTCAGTGGCCAGGCCAGTTGGCCGTAACCCACATCGACCGCATAGACCCGGGCAGCGCCGTTCTGGAGCAGGCAGTCGGTAAATCCGCCGGTGGAGGCCCCGGCATCGAGGCAGATCTTTTCCGCCACATCAATGGAAAAAGCCTCCAGCGCAGCCGCCAGCTTCAATCCGCCCCGGCTGACATAGGGGATCTCCTCACCGGTGATCCGGATCTCGTCGGTATCCGCCACCCCGAAGCCGGGCTTGTCAGCAGGCCGGTCGTTCACCAGCACCTTTCCGGCCATGATCATCCCCTGTGCCCGCTGTCGGGAAGATGCCAATCCCTTCGCGACCAGCGCGAGATCCAGCCGGGTTTTAGCCGACATGGACAACCAGATCCCGCACCGCGCCCGCGATGCCCTTTGCATCCAGGCCGTACTTCTTCCGAAGGCGATTCTGGGGGCCGTGCTCCACAAAAAGATCATCCACACCGATCCGGCGGACGCGGATATCCGTCAGGTCAGCATCGCTCAACAGCTCCAGCACCGCGCTGCCGAACCCGCCCTGGCGGACATTCTCCTCCACCGTAACGATCCTCGGGATCTTTTGCGCCAATGAAACGATCAATTCCCTGTCCAGCGGCTTGACAAATCTCGCATCCACAACCGCGGCAGAAATCCCCTCCCCTTTCAGCTCCTCATGGGCCGCCAATGCTTCGCAGACCATGCTGCCGAGGGCAAGAATCAGGACATCTTCCCCGG
>JAABSZ010000170.1:0-8458 GCA_011390135.1 Desulfobacteraceae bacterium
ATGAAGATCGTATATTTTTTCAAAAACCGCTCGATCCAGAATTCCCCTTTGACGAAGTTCTTCCACTTGGCAATCATGAAAAGCTTCTCCTGGGAAAGGTTTTCCGGATTCTCCCGGAGAAAATCGTCGATGAGCTTTGGATGATCAAAAAGTCCATTTCGAGCCGCGATTTTGTCTTTCAAACTGCTTTTCCGATAATCTTCAAAGGTTTCGACATTCTGGAGAATGCTCTGCTTTCTGCACGCATAATACTGAAGCGGCAGGATCATCTCCACGAAAAGATCTGCGTCCTGTGTCGATAATTTCATCACTTTCGCCTTTGGTTATGGGTTCCGTCCGATTCATTTGGAGAAGCCGGTTTGCTCTCTCTCCTCTGTTAATTTATGTTCTGTTCTGGCCGATCATAAATTGCCCGTGGTGCGGGCGGATAAATGTTGAAATGTAACGGAGATTTTGCCTGGGGCTGTTCGGCATGTTCTCCGGCCATGGCCTGTGCCAAATTTTCCATCAGCAGGACATTTCCGCCTGCTGCAGATCCCCAAACTTATGCCTCCGGCTCCGTTTTGCGGGGAAAGGATCGGTTCGCCAGAGGGAAAAATCCGCGAAAAATACTACCCTCTTCGGGCTGGCTCTCAACAGTGATAAACCCGTGATGGGCCTGCACAAGACCCAGGGCCACCGGCAGGCCCAATCCCCGGCCTGTAAATTTGCTGGAATAAAAGGGATCGAAGATCTGGTCAATATCCTGATCCGGAATTCCGCAGCCGGTGTCTTTGACTTCAATGACGGCATATTCCCCATCCCGGGGGCGGCCGTCAATGGGGAAAAGATGCGTGAGGGAAATATCGGCAAAAGAATCGGTTCGGATGGTCAGGTGAAGGGAACCTGATCCATCTCCGATCGCCTCAGCCCCATTCAGCAGCAGATTTTTCAGCACCTGCTGAATCTGTTTTGCATTTCCCTGAATCGCCGGGCCCGGGGTCTGCAGATCGATCTTTACCATCACATTCTGCTGGATCGTCTTTTTGAAAAAGGGCAGAAATGCCGCGCACGCGTCAGAAAGATCGAGCAGCTCCTGTTTTGCATGTGTATGACCGATATAGGTAAGCATCAAACCGCTGATCTCAGCAGCTTTTTTGGCCGCCTGACCCGCTTCGTTCAAAAGATGAAGCGCTCTCTCATTTTCCTGAAGATCATCTATTGCCATCTCAAGATTGCCGGTGACGGCCCAGAGGAGGTTATTGTAAAGGTGCGCGATGGCCCCGGCCATCCGATGGATGCTTTCCACCTTGTGAAGGATATGCCGCTCCCGCTCCAACTGGATGCGCTCCGTATCATCATGCATGAATCCGAAGCCATAGAGCATCTTACCTTCTCCATCCATAAGGGTTCCGGTCCGCTCCCACAAAGGGAAACGGCGTCCGTTGGCATCGAAGGCATCGATGACGCCCTCCCAGCTATCCCCTCTTTTCATGGCCGGTACGACGACAGTATTGAGGATTTCGATGGATTCCTGCGGGTAAAATCTTCGGTAGTTCAGCTTTTGGGCCTCCGTCAGGGGATATCCGAAGAGTTTTTCATGCGCGGGATTGATATAGATCATTTTTCCTTCTGTGTCACTGATGGCGATGGCCTCATCTGAGTTTTCTACAATGGCCTTGAAAAGGTGGAGCTGTTTTTCCAGTCTTTTTCTCTCGGTGACATCCTGGACCGTCCCGATCATTCTGTATAAATTATTGGTTCCATTTAGAAATAACTGTGCCCGCTCCTGGACATACCGAACCGAACCATCCGGCAGCACGATGCGATGATCGATGCAGAGCGGTTTTCTTTGCTGGAACATCATTTCCCGCTGCCGAAAAAAATCTTCCCGGTCCTCCGAATGAATGGTCGCTTCAAAATATTCCACGGACAATCTGGAATCGCCGGGTTCCAGGCCGAAGATCTGGTAGACTTGATCGGACCAGCGAAGGACGTTTCTTTGGAGATCCCATTCCCAATTGCCGATTTTCGCCAGCTCCTGAATTTCGCGAAGCTCTGAATCCTTTTTGCGAAAATTTTGGGTCAGTCTCTCAATTTTATCTTCCAGCTCTTGGTAGGTCGGCTTCTCATCCATTTTTGATACCCTGCTTTGGAATGTTTTTCCTCCCTGAAGGATGGCGATCCCCGAACGACCGTCTCCGTATATTTCAACAACGGAAAAAAACAGCTTTTCAATGCGATCAATACATCTTGTACCCCATTCTGGTCACTGCTGCCAAAGAACTACCATAATAGACAGATGTATCGATAACTCCTATCAGCCGAAAAAAAAGCTTCCGGTTTATAGAGGTTTATCTCAATTCGTTGAAAATTATCATAACTGCAAAAAGAAGTCAAGATGGGGATGAATATAAATCTATTGAAAAGGCGTCCGCTGCTGTAAAAAACCAGATGTCCGGTCTACTTGTGCCGGACCCAAACCAGAGGAAAGGAAAAAAACCGTGGCAGAGACCAGACAGTCATTATGGTGGAAGGACGGCGCAAAGACCGCTTATCCGGCTTTGAAAGGAAAGATCAAAACGGATGTGGCCGTGATCGGCGGGGGAATCACAGGGCTGACCACTCCTCTGATGCTGAAGAAGGCCGGTTTTAAAGTCGCGCTCATCGAGGCGGGGAAGATATGCTCCGGCGTCACCGGCAACACTAAGGAAAAGGCGACCCATCCATTCATATTCCGCGCATATTGATCGATCAGGCGATCGAATGGTGGATTTTTACCTCCTTTTCCAACCGATTCCCAAGGTTCATTCTGACCATCTCTGTTTTATAATGAACCTGAATTCCTGTCCAGAATTCCACAGACGTACTAAAATATCTTGCCAGTCTCAGTGCTGTATCCGCGCTGATGCCTCTTTGGCCGCGGATGATCTTGTTGATCCGTATCTGGGGAACCCCGATATCTTGTGCCAGTTTATATTGGCTGATTCCCTTTGGCTTTAAGAATTCCTCAAGCAGTATTTTACCCGGATGTGCGGGCGGAAAATCTCTCTTCATCATCTCACCTCAATGATAATCCACAATTTCAAGATCATGAACGCCATCGTCACACCATTGAAAACAGATGTGCCATTGATTGTTGATACGGATACTGTATTTCCCCACTCGTTTTCCGGACAATGCCTCCAAACGATTGGCCGGAGGAATGCGAAGGTCTTTGATATCGGCTGCTCGATGGAGCATAATCAATTTCCTTTCTGCAATTCTCTGAATGTCATGGGGCAGTTTCCTTGAAAATCGACCCTGAAAAATTTCTTGGGCCTCTTTGCACTTAAACGATTTTATCATAGCCGACAACATAACTGATTTCGATATGATCGGCAAGGGATATTCTTTTTGCGCATCTATTATTATTGAACGAGGAGAGACTTATTCAGAGGGATGATGCATTCTTGGCCACAGATTTTCCGATTTCAAAAGATCCGCGGACCGTGATCCGAATCTTCGGCAGAATTTCGGAGAGGATCTCTTCCTCTCACCGAAAGATCCGAATCATGGTGTATCCGCTTTCTTAAGGCCCTGTATAGCGGGCCACCGTACCTTTATTCAGGTTCACCAGCCATGTCTCGGGGATGCCGGCTTTTGCATAGAGGGGAAATTTAATCTCCTTTATACGGCCAATCTCCTTTCCAGCAGTTCCGAAGTCGCGGCCTCCACGCGATCGTCTGCAATCTGCCTCTCCAGCCATTCTGCCAGCTCGTTGAGCCCTTCAGTCAGGGAGATCTGCGGCGTATAGCCCAGCACCTTCCGTGCCTGTTCGATATCGGCAAAGCAGTGGCGGATATCTCCGGTGCGGTACCGGCCCGTAATCCGGGGCTCGATGTAGGATTTTCCCAGAACCTGCGCGATCTTCTCCGCAACCTCAAAAATCGTATAGGAGCGCCCGCCGCCTATGTTCAGGACACAATCTTGGGCCCGGGAACTTTCCAGAGAGAGACGAAAGGCCCGCGCCACGTCATGGACGCTCACGAAATCCCGCCGCTGATTGCCATCTTCGAAGATCATGGGCGGTTTGTCGTTCAACAGGCGGGAGGAGAATATGGGCAGCACCCCGTTGTAAGGGTTGGAAAGCGCCTGCCGGGGGCCGTAGGTATTGAAGATGCGCAGAGCCACTGTGGGGATATTGTAGGCCCGGCCCACCATGAGACAGAGCCGCTCCTGATCATATTTGTTCAGCGCATAGACCGAAGTGAGTTCCGGCGATTTCGATTCCGGGGTCGGAATGGGAATGAGGGGATCGCCGTTTTCATCATAGAGATCCCAGAACCCCTCCCGGAGCTGCGCGGGAGATCGTTCGGCCTCCGTAACCCTCCAGCCTGATGAGGACTGGTAGAGCCCTTCGCCGTAGATGTTCATGCTGGAGGCCACCAGAAGCTTCTCCACCGGTTGCTCGGCAAGGGCCTCCATCAGAACCGCGGTCCCCTGAGTGTTGATCGAGGTGTACCGGTCGATCTCATACATGCTCTGGCCCACACCGACCGCGGCCGCAAGATGGGCCACATAATCCATTCCTCTCAGGGCATGGCGCAGCCGCTCTCCGTCCCGGACATCGCCCGGAATGAATTCCGCGCTCGGATGGATATAGGGCGGTAAATTATCTTCGATAACGCCATGAACCTGTGGTGAGAGGTTGTCGTATATCCGTACATAATATCCGTTTTCGATCAGTTCATCCACGACGTGGGAGCCGATAAAACCCGCTCCGCCGGTGATCAGTACTCTTCCCTTTTTCATCTCTGAGACTCCTCTTCTCCAAATGGATTCAGGCCATATATTTAAAAAATATTTTGATCCAGCACCTGATAGGAGACTTTCTCAGAAAGCGGGTTTCACTCGCAATACAGTCAAACCGGTATATTCCATCTCACATGGCTGTATTTAAAAGAGGATTTTTGTAAAGAGCGGTCGGCCGGCTGACGAAAATGGGGTTTCTTGAAAGCCCATATTACAAGGCTGCTGAATAAGGTTACTGAACCTTGAGGCTAAAAACCGGGCAAGGATTATTGGCCGTTTTAGACGCGCTATGTTTGAAACTACGTCATGCCCGGATGGTTTTCAAATGAAAATGGATGCTTTAAAGTGTTTTGAGTCCATCAGTTTTCCCGGCGCCATCTCAGAAACCGTTCCACCCATCGGAGCGCAGTCTCCGCCCATCTTCTGCTTTTCGATCAGGGCGACCTTTGCTTTTACCGCAGCCGCGATATAGGCCGAGACCAGTCCGGCCGAGCCCGCACCGATCACGGTCACATTGTAGTCGAATTTATCGGGTTTGGGTTAATCGGCCAGAATTTTTTTGGCGCGGATGAAATGGACGCCCCGGCGCGCGATCAGGGGAAAGATTCCCAGCAGCGCAAATGAGAAGATCAGCCCCGGCGAAAGGATGCCGGAAGGGGAGCTGATCTGAGCGAGTTGGGTTCCCGCATTGACATAGACGAAGGTTCCCGGCAGCATCCCGATCTGGCTGACGATGTAGAAGAGGCCGGTCGATATGGAGGTGAGGGCCATGACCAGGTTGATGATGAAGAAGGGAAAGATGGGGACCAGGCGCAGGGTGAAGAGGTAGAATGCCCCCTCCCGATCCACGCCCCGGTTGACGGCCTTGAGCCGGTCTCCGAAGCGGTTCTGGACAACATCCTTGAAGAGGAAACGAGCAGCCAGAAAGGCAAGGGTTGCGCCGATGGTGCTGGCGAAAGATATCACCAGCACCCCCAGCCAGAGGCCGAAAATCGCGCCGCCCAAAAGGCTCATGGGAACAGCACCCGGAAGGGAGATCGCGGTTACAACTACATAGACCGCGAAATAGATCGCAATCGTAATTCCTTTGTGATCCTCGTAATAATTCTCGAAAGAGTGCTGTTTCGATTTGAGGTATTCAAAGGTGACGTACTGATCCAGATCGAGCGCAAAAAAGAGCAGTGCGGCCAGCACAATGATTCCTGCCAGGATGATCTTCGCCTTTGTTGTGCGCATTTTCCTCCCTTTCAAATTCCGGCTGATGCCATTGAACCCTGCCCTCACGATCCCGCTTTTCAGGCAGTGGGTGCCTGGCGTAAATTCGCGGATGTCTCGCGACTGAGGCGCCCCGAACATCCGGTATTATATGATGGATATTTTAATTTGGCAAACGGTTCGCACTGAACGCAATTCATCACTACCAATGCACCGCTACCCGAAAATAAAATCGGACCGGCGGATGCCTCACGGTCTCCTCCGGTCAAACCGCCGTTTTCAAACATACACCCCCGCCATTCGCAGAAACAGATCATAGCGTTTTCCGGGGACGTATTCGGCGCGCTGTGATCCGGTAATAGCCTCGTCGCAACCGCCGCCATATTGACTATTGGCCGATTTTCCCATAAAATCAATCCTTGTTGCTATTCTTGGGGTGCCGGTCCCGGACAATGGGTCTCTGCAGCCTGTACCCGATTTCAAACCCATCATCATGGCCCAAGGATGATCATGAACCCTTGCCGAACCGTTTTACTGCTTTTTTTCGTGTATTGACCTTCTTTGCGCGTGTGACGGCCAGGACCCGAAGGCCGAATCCGGCGCGGGGCAGGGCCCAAAAGCCGGCAAACCGGCTCCGGAAGTCGGATACATCACGGTGCGGCCGCAACGGATCGCCCTGACCAACGAGCTTCCGGGACGGGTCAAAGCCTTTCGGACCGCCCAAATCCGGCCCCAGGTTAGCGGCATCATCCAGTCCCGGCTCTTCAAAGAGGGCAGCTTCGTCGAAAAGGGTCAGCAGCTCTACCAGATCGATCCGGTCGAGATGAACAACTACAACATCACGGCCCTGGATGTGATCTCAGCTATCCGGGAACAGAACATGCAACTGGCCACGGGCGAGATCGGCGGCGCCCCCAGTGTCGAAGGGCAGCAGATCAATGCGACCATCACGGTCCAGTCCCTTCTCGAAACGCCGGAAGAATTCGAACAAATTCTGCTGCGGGTCGAAGCCGACGGCTCCGGAGTGACCATAGGGGATGTGGCCCGGATCGAGATCGGCGCGGAGAGCTACCGGGTGATCGGCCGGTACAGCCGGAAGCCGGCTGCGGGAATCGCGATCCATCTCGCGCCCGGCGCGAATGCGCTGGAGACACTCGAGGCAGTCAAGGCGCGGGTGGAAGAATTCCGCCCCATCTTTCCGCCGGGGGTGGAGACGGCCTTTCCGGTGGACATCTCCCCCTTCATCCGGACCTCCATCTTCGAAGTGGTCAAGACATTGGGGATGGCCATCGGCGCGATCTACCGGCAGTTTGCCATCACCATCTCCGCGGCCATGGGGATTTCCCTGTTCATCGCGCTCAGCCTCTCCCCGGCCCTCTGCGCGATCGTGCTGACCCCCGGAAAGCGCCGGAAGCGGAAAGGGCCCTTCGGGCTCTTCAACCGCGGATACGAAAAGCTCGAAGAGGGCCACGGACGGCTCCTGAAGACCCTGCTGAAGAGCCGGATCATCCTGCCGTTCGTCTTTCTCCTTCTACTGGCGCTCAGCGGGCTGCTTTTCTTCCGCATTCCCACCGGGTTCCTGCCCCGGGAGGATCAGGGCCGGATTTTCGTTCTGATCAGCGGCCCCCCGAGTTCCACCCTGCAGCTCACCCTGGAAAAGATCAAGCAGGTCGAGGATTTCTTTCTCGACGAGATCGGTGATGCGGTCTCGGGGCTCTTCACGGCCGCGGGGTTCAGCTTCTCCGGCAGCGGCCAGAATGTGGGGATCGGTTTCGTGGCGCTGAAGGATTGGGAGAAGAGGGGGGAGGAGAGCAGCGTCTTCAAACTTCAGCAGAAAGCGATGCAGCGGCTTTCGGCCATACCGGACGCCATGATCATTCCCATTGTCCCGCCCCCGGTCTCGGCCCTCGGAAACGCCGGCCGGGTGGATCAATATCACCGACATATCGGTCCGCATTGCTATATCTGTCAAAGCATCCAGACTTGTCCTCATCTCTGAATTGTTGTTCTCATCAACCCCGGCGTAAGAGATCAAAGGATCGATGACCAGGATATCAGCATCTGTAGACTCTTTAAGACGAAAAACTAACTCTCTGAATTTGATATCCTTAAATCGCATTCCCATGATCCGATGACGCCCTTTGAGTTTGGGGAGTGCAAGCATTTCCAAGCCCGCTCTCAAAGAAGGATCACCGGATGCAATTTTCTTCACCCGCTGCCATACAAATGCTGCCGGATTCTCTGCCTGCACCATTACCGTTTTCAGCGGTCTCTGGATTGCAAAGCGATCCCATAGAGATCGCTGTGTACTGCCGACGGCCATCGATACATTGATCGTGAAAATACTCTTTCCGATACCGGTAGGCCCAATGACCAGCAAAGAACCTCTTTCTTCCAGCAAACCGTCTATGAGCGGAAGGATCTCGTACTCGCTCTATTTCATCGGGGGAGGATCAGTATCAGTTCCATC
>JAABSZ010000171.1:0-8435 GCA_011390135.1 Desulfobacteraceae bacterium
AGGATCGGGTCTGAATGCGGGGCAGCTTCGGGTGTGGAAGAGGAAGAGGAGACGGCCTGATCGGTTTTTTTATGGACCGGATGGACTTGGATGGACCCGATGGACAGAGATTGAATTACGAGGGTTAAATTGAGGAAAGGGCGCCGGCCAGATGACTTTCAAGCCATTGGACGGCCCTTTCCATGAATCGCTTCTGGTGAGCGGGGTCACTAAGGGGGTGGTCCCCGCCCGGAAAAATGAGCAGCTCCCTGGGTTCACAGGCCAGAGAATATATCTCTTCTGCATCGGACGCAGGGATTACCGGGTCATCTTCTCCGTGCAGAATCAGAATCTTTGAGATGCCTGAGACTTTTTCCCCCAGATCAAAGGTGAGATTCCGCTGGTAAAAGGCGGAATCCAAGGGAAAAGGGGAAGGGGAATTTTCGATGGCCCGCATGGCCTGTCCGCTGCTCTCGATCCGGATGGGGGCGGCCAGCGTAACGGTCGCGGCGGCATTCAGGGATCGGGCACGATTGAGACAGACGGCCCCGCCCATGCTGCTGCCGAAAAGCCCCAGAGGAACATCCTTTTTCATGACATCCCGGAGAAGAAAACGGGCCGCGGCATCCAGATCCCGGCTCCGACCCTCCAGATCGGTTACTTGAGAAAAATTTCCCTGGCTTTCTCCGCATCCTCTGTGATCGAACCGGAGATAGGCAATTCCTTTTTGGGTCATCCGCTCTGCAAGGGCAACCTGCTTCGGAGAGTTCTTGTCGCTGAATAGGCCGTGGCAGCCGATCACTCCGGCACGGATTTCTCCTTCCGGAAGATGAAGCACGCCGGACAGCAGAAGCCCATCCGATGAAAACCGGACGGGCTTGCCTTCTTCATTGTCGAATTCTGGATTGTCGAATTCTTTCTTCTTCATTTTTTAATTCTCATCATCTTTCATTTCCTGCTATTTCATTTCCTGCTATTCCATCACCAGATGTCCCAGCCCCTTCTCCCGGAGATACTGCGGATACCGGTCAAATGCCGGCCGCAGAACCGGCAGCATCCGAAGGAGCTTGGGCAGGTTGCCTTTGGCCTTCACCTGCCGGCGGGGGAGTGCGGTCAACAGGTTGGCCTTCCCGTGCCAGAACCGGTGCGCGTAGTCCGCGCTCATGGTCAGGGTCACTTCCGGGGTTCCGGTGAATGCGCCCCGGTGGATCTGAACCTCGTCGCCCCGGGCATCGATGGTGATCACTCCATTCGGGTCCGTAAGAACAAATTGGACGCAAAGATCGGTTCTGAAGAGGACCCGTTCAACATCGGTCTCCTGCTTGAGCCGCTCGAAGAAATTCCCCAGCACATCATAGAGCATCTCCTCGTCATCAAAGACGTTCTCCATCTCCTTCGGCGCACCACCGGCTCGCCTCGGACGCAGGTCATCCGCATCCACCGGCAGAGGCGTGGCATCCCGGTCATAGAGGGTTTTCAGCATCTGGATGACATCCTCCCGGTCCGGGGAGACCGGGTTGTAGAGCATGGCGCCGTCTTCCATCGCGGCAGCCGCCACGGCTTCGATTTTTTCGAATTTGTCGTCGATGCCGGCCCCCTTTAGGTTCAGGGGCATCTCTGTCAGATAAGCAAGCTGCTGGTTGAGCACCCGGATACGCTCGGCCCCGAACTTCGCGGCCTGCTTTCGAGTCCAGGTGTCGATGAAATTGAGATTTCCCACAGCCTTTGCCGCGCGGTTGCGTGCGGTGTGGGCCCGCTGCTTCAGCCACTGGACCGGACCCTTTTCCGGCAGGGGCCAGCCGAATCCGGCCGACTTGATCAGGCTCCGGCTCATGCTGATCCACTGCGGATAATCGAGCCCCAGAGCAAGCGCGATATCGGCATACCGATCGGTGGACGCGTCGAAGTTGTATTCCATCACCTCGGGCAGCAGCAGCGCATTCGCGATGCCGTGGGGAATTTTATAGACCTCCTCCAGGGCGTGGGCCATCGCGTGAGCCATGCCGACCATAGAATGGGAGAATGCGGCCCCGGCAAGAAAGCTGCCGACCAGCATTCCGCCCCGGGCCTCCAGGTCATCGGGATGGGCGCACGCGGCAAGGATGTTTTCCGCAATCAGCCGGACCGCGTGGAGGGCCAGCGCGTCGGACGGCGGGGACCATTCCCGGTCCACATAGGCTTCGATGGCATGGGTCAGCGCGTCCATGCCCGAGGCGGCCGTCTCGATCTTCGACATGTGGGTCGTCATCTTCGGGTCCAAAATCGCAAGCTTGGGCAGAAAATGGGTTTCGGTAAAGGGAAGCTTCTGGTTCTTTTCCGTATCCGTAATCATGGCCAGGCGGGTCACTTCAGCGCCCGTGCCCGCGGTGGTGGGGATCACCAGAAAGGGGAGAAGGCTTTCCTCGGGGTCGAGGAGATATGCCCCCATATGATCCCGAAGCTCGCCGCCCTTCACGATGAGGATGTTGGCGGCCTTGGCTGTGTCGATGACGTTTCCGCCGCCGGCCGCGATGATCATGTCGCAGTCGTTCTCTTTGGCCGCTTCAGCACAGGCTGTAACAGTCTCTGTGGTCGGGGCGGCCGGGATGTTGTCGAAGGTGCAGACGATACGGATCTCCGTTGCCGAGAAATGGCTCCGGACCATTTCGGAAACTCCGGCACTGGTCAGCTCCGCATCCGTTACCAGCATCGCTTTCCGGGAGCCGAAGGGCTTCAGGGCCTGCCCCAGGGCTTGAGGGTTCTCCAGAAGGCCGATGCCGTAGATCACTCTTGTGGGCAGTGAAAATTCAAAGTACTCGGGCAGCATGAAAGGCTCCTTATTTAAAGATTGGCTCTTTGAAATTTAAAGACAGGCTCTCCGATCTTTAGCTCCTGTTATGGTAAATCTCCTCTCATCATAGCGGCCCTGCAGGGGTTTTTCAAAGAAAAAAGATTGGCCAAATTCCTGATGGATCTGTATAATTGCGGAAAGTAACGGGTGAAATGGAAGGAAAATACTAAGAACCGGCTTTATTACAATTTAAGGGGGAGTGAGATGGATTTCGATATTCTGAAAAATCTTGTAAAGCCTTCGGACACCAAAATTCTGCTGCTGGTGATGGACGGCCTGGGGGGTCTGCCCACGGATGACCGGGACTTCACCGAGCTGGAGTATGCAAAGACGCCCAACCTGGATAAACTGGCAAAGGAGGGCATCTGTGGGCTCCATGATCCGGTGGCTCCGGGGATCACCCCCGGCAGCGGGCCGGCCCATCTGGCCATCTTCGGCTATGATCCGCTCCGGTACCAGGTGGGCCGTGGGGTGCTCTCGGCGCTGGGGATCAACTTCGATCTCAGAGACGGCGATGTGGCCTCCCGGGGCAATTTCTGCACCGTTGACAGCGAGGGCAAGGTCACGGACCGGAGGGCGGGCCGGATTCCTACGGAGAAGTGTGCCGAACTCTGTGACAAGTTGAAGGATATCAAACTTTCCGATGCAGAATTCTTTATTCAGCCGGTCAAGGAGTACCGGTTTCTGACGGTCTTCCGGGGAGAGGGGCTCTTTGGTGAGCTGGCCGATACGGACCCACAGAGGACCGGACTCCTGCCGCTGCCGCCCAAACCGCTGAAGCCCGAGGCCGAAAAGACGGCAAAGGTGGTGGCCGAGTTCATCGAAAAGGCAAAGGAGAAGCTCAAAGGGGAGTCTCCGGCCAATATGGTGCTGATGCGGGGCTTCTCCCGCCGGCCCGACTGGCCCCTGTTTCCGGAGGTCTTCGGGCTGAAGGCCGCGGCAGTGGCCGCATATCCCATGTACAAAGGGGTGGCAAAGCTCGTGGGGATGGAGGTGCTCGCGACCGGGGAGAGCCTGGATGATGAGATCGGAACCCTGAAGAAGCACTGGAACGACTATGATTTCTTCTACTTCCATGTCAAGAAGATCGACTCTGCCGGCGAGGACGGCAACTATGACCTGAAGGTGAAGCTGATCGAGGAGCTGGATGAGAAGCTGCCGGAGATATTGAAGCTCAAGCCCGATGTGGTTGTGGTTACCGGGGATCATTCCACGCCCGCTTATATCAGCAACCACGGCTGGCATCCGGTGCCGACGCTGGTCTGGTCCAAATACTGCCGGCGGGACCGGGTGGCCGAGTTCGGGGAGCGGGCCTGCATGAACGGGGGGCTGGGACCCATGTTTCCGGCCACGAACATCATGCCCATAGCTCTGGCCAATGGGCTGAGGATCGATAAATTCGGCGCATAGGGGGCAAAAGCCATGAAGATCGAAGTGAAGAAGCCCGACAACGAACTGCTGGAGAAGCGCGGGGTGAAGGCTTGGCCCATCTGGGAGAAGGATGCCTCGAAATTCGACTGGTTCTATGACACCGGAGAGGAGTGCTACCTGCTGGAGGGAAAGGTGGTCGTAGAGACCGAAGCCGGCGAGCGGGTCGAGTTCGGCAAGGGGGATTTCGTCACCTTTCCCAAGGATCTCTCCTGCGTATGGGAGATCAAGGAGCCGGTGAAAAAGCACTACAACCTGATAGAGGAGTAAATAAGGAGAGAGAAAACATGGAGGGCTGCATCTTCTGCAAGATAATCAAGGGGGAGATTCCGAGCACCAGAATCTATGAGGATGAAAAGGTTTACGCGTTTGCCGACATCAATCCGATTTTAGAGGGCCATACCCTGATCATCCCCAAACGCCATTCGGAAAACCTCTGGGAGATTCCGGAGGCCGATCTGAGTGCGATCCATGCGGCATCCAAAAAGGTGGCCGCGGCCATGAAAAAGGGGCTGGGGGCCGACGGGGTGGCCTGTGTTCAGCTCAACGGGAAGAGCGTCAACCAGGTGGTGATGCACTACCATTTTCATCTGATTCCCCACCAGCCGGGCGGTCCCGACCTGCCCATGACCGCTTGGGATCTCAAACCCGGAGACATGGATCAGATCAAGGAGAATGCCGCGAAGATCGCCGGGGCATTTACAAAAACATGAATACTAAACCATTCAGATAAGGAATCCCGAAAATGGTGGCAAGAAGCTATTGGGCCGACAATTATGTAGAGAAGCAGCGCACCGTGGAGGAGGCCATGCGCCTGATCCGCCCCGGAAAGCGCCTCTTTATTGGTTCCTCCTGCGGAGAGCCGCAGTATCTGGTAAAGGCCCTCTCCGAGACCTCTCTTTTCCACACGGATCTGGAGATCGTGCGCCTGCTGGCGCTGGAGAGCGCACCCCTCACCCTGATGGCCAACAAGAGCCAGTCCAAAACCTTGAATATCCGCTCCTTCTATGCGGGATCGGCCGCGGCCAAACGGCTGGCCGAGAACAAAAGGTTCATCACGCCTTTGAATCTCTCGGCCATCCCCCGGCTCTTCAAAAGCCGGATGCTCCCCATTCATGTGGCCCTGATCCAGGTGACGCCGCCGGATGATTTCGGCTGGATGAGCCTGGGGGTATCGGTGGATATTACGCTTGCGGCCGCGCTATCCGCGGATCTGCTCATCGCGCAGGTCAATCCGAAGATGCCCCGGGTGCTGGGCCAGAGCTTCATCCATGTCAATGATGTGCATGTGATCGTGGAGCACGAGGAGGATATCATCTCGGTCGATAAACTTCCCGAGCTGGAGAGCGCCAACCAGATCGGACGATTGATCGCCCGATTTGTGGATGACGGCTCCACCATCCAGATCAGCCTCGGGACAACCTCCCAGGCCACACTGTTGGCCCTTTCGGAGAAGAACGATCTGGGGGTGCATGCCCAGTACCTGACCGATGACATGATGCATCTTGTGGCCCGGGGGGTGATCACCAACTGGAAAAAAGGCTTCAACGAAGGAAAGCTGGTGGCCTCGGCCGCGATCGGCTCCGACTTGCTCTACGAATACCTCCACGACAACCCCTCGATCGACTTCCACCCGTCCGATTACGTCAATGATCCGGGGATCATCGCGCGCCACAACAAGATGGTCTCCATGAATGTCGCGATGGCCATGGACTTGACGGGTCAGGTGGCCGCGGACGCGCTCCCGCACAACCACTTCTCCGGGGTGACGGGCATGCTCGACTTTGTCCGGGGGTCGGCACAATCTCCGGGGGGAAAGTCGATTCTGATGCTCACCTCCACCACCGCAGACGGCAAGCAGAGCCGGATCGTGCCCATGCTCAATGACACGGCAGTGGTGGTGACCCGCAGCGATGTCCACCATGTGGTGACCGAGTACGGCGCTGTCAATCTCTTCGGCAAGAGCCTTCAGGAGCGGGCAATGGCCATGATCAGCATCGCACACCCCGATTTCCGGGAGGAGCTGTTCAATACGGCCAAGGAGATGGGGCTTCTGGGGGTCGAGCGGACCCTGAAGGAGTCGATCCACGGGATCTATCCCGCGCGGCTGGAGGAGATTCAGGTCATCGACGACGAGGAGGTCACGATCCGGCCAATCAAGCCGGTGGACGAGCGGCGGATTCAGGAGCACTTCTACAACCTGGACAAGGATGATGTGGTGCGCCGGTTTTTCCATGAAAAGACGAGTTTTCTGCGGGATGATCTTGAAGATATTCTCCAGATAGATTATCAAAAGGATCTAACCATCGTTGCCATCGTGGGCGAGTTCGGCTTCGGCAAGGTGGTCGGGGTGGGGCAGTATCTGCTGGACCCGGCAAGGAACATGGCTGAAGTGGCCTTCTCCGTGAGCCGGGAGTTTCAAGGGAAGAAGATCGGCAAGATTCTGATGAAGAAGCTGGCCGAGGCGGCCCGGGAGAACGGGATTGAGGGTTTGATGGCCTACACTTCACCCCAGAACCAGGGGATGATCCGCCTCTTCAAGACCCTGCCCTACAAGGTGAGAACCTCCTTTGACGAGGATATGGTGGTGCTTTCGTGCCGGTTTGCCGAGCCGGCCTGATGGGATCGGCCTGATGGAATCAGATTGATAGGATCGGCCTGATGGAATAGGATTGATAAGCGCAGGGGGATATTGTATGGACCGTCGGGAAATCGAAAACGTGCTGGAGGAATCAGAGTTCTTCCAGGGGATGGCGCGGGAACATATCGAAAAGGTGGCCGAACTCTGCAAATGGGAGTCCTACGAGACCGGGGAGACGGTCTTTGCCCAGGGGGATCTGGGAAACCGCCTCTTCATCATCCACCAGGGCCATATCTCCCTGGAGCGGGCTCTGGACATGGGGCTCCGAAAGGGCCGGGTGGTGATCGAAATTCTGGGCCGGGGGCGGGTGCTTGGCTGCTGGTCCACACTGCTGGGGGAACCCCATAAACTCATGTCCAGCGCCACCTGCCAGAAGCCGACGACCCTGGTGAGCATGAAGGGTTCGGAGCTTCGAAATCTTATGGTAAACTCCTCGGATCTGGGTCTGAAGGTGATGGAGCGCTTCTGCTTTCTGCTTCGGGACCGGATTCAGGCCGCATACGGCGCACTGGAAAAGATCTGAACTGGAAAAGATCTGAATAGAGAACGCGGCAAAGATGAAAAAATACAGATACTATGGATGAGACGATACAGGCCCGAGAAGCGGCCATCCTCGAGGATATCGGGGAGCAGTTGAAGGATTATGACCGGAATCGGGGAAGTCTGATCCCCATTCTGCAGATGATTCAGAAGCGGCATCAGTACCTTCCGCCGGACTCGATCCGGAAGGTGGCCGAGCATATGGAGATCCCCTCATCCGAGGTTTACGGGGTGGCCACTTTCTACAACCAGTTCCGGTTCCATCCGCCCGGAAAGAACCCGATCAAGGTCTGCCTGGGAACGGCCTGCCATGTGCGCGCAGCCGATGTGATCCTGGAGAACTTCGAGCGAAAGCTGGGGATAAAGGAGGGGCAGACTTCAGATGATCGGGAGTTCAGCCTGGAGCGGGTTGCCTGTGTGGGATGCTGTGCATTGGCCCCGGTGGCCGTCGTGGGGGAGACGATCCACGGCCATATGGCCCCCAGCAAGGTGGAGGGGCTTCTGATGCGGATCCAGATCCATAAGGAGATGGCGCAACGGGAGAAGGAGAAGGAAGAGAAGGAGAAGGAGAAAAATGAGCAGTCCTGAAACGATCCGGCAGCGGTTTGCGGAGATTGCGGAAAAGGCCGTTGCGGAGAAGACTGCAGCGGCCGGAAGAACCGTTCCCAAAATCCACATCGGCATGGCCACCTGCGGGATCGCGTCCGGCGCGCTGGAGACCAAAGCCGCGTTCGAGGAGGCGGTCGCGGCACAGGGGCTCGAGGCCGAGATCCATCCAGTGGGCTGCATCGGCCACTGCTACGCGGAGCCCTGGGTCATCATCGACTACCCGGAATCGGGCTTTCCCCCCATCTTCTACCACGAGGTGACGCCGGGAAAGGCCAAGATGCTCACCAAGCTCTTTCTGGCCGAAGGAGATCCCCGGTTCGAGCATGTTTACGGGGCAACTGTGGAAAACGAGATGATCCCCTCCGTCACCGAGTTCCCCCGGTTCAACAAGGAGAAGCGGGTGGTGAT
>JAABSZ010000172.1:0-8400 GCA_011390135.1 Desulfobacteraceae bacterium
TCACCGGTTTCCCTCTTATTGCCCGAGATCCGCAGCGGGATGTTGGGCAACCGGACGGCCTTTTATTTGTCGGGAGTTAAAAAGCACAGGGGGCGGCTGGTTGTCAAGAGAAAAGAAGATTGTTCCGCTGGATTTGGCCGGAACCGGGCAGAAACTGTCGATGCTATTTATAGAGTGTAGATCTATCGAATGCATTCGGATAAGAGAGAGGCATGATGTCAGATATCCTGAAGAAAATCGGATCCAATATCAGATTCTACCGAAATCGCCTCCATCTGAGCCAGGAAAGGCTTGCCGAGCTGTCTTCCCTCCACAGAACCTATATCGGCGCTGTGGAAAGGGGCGAAAAAAATATTTCAGCAATAAACATCGCTCGAATCTCGGCGGCTCTCGGTATCGGACCGGAACTCCTTGTGAAAGGAGCCGAATATCATTCCGAAGAAGTGCCCCTCTCTCCGCTACCGGTCAAATCATCGGGATTCAATAAGGACTGCACCCTTCCCTATGGACTTGAAACGGCTCATGTCCGATCCGCAATGGAAGAATTCATCCGCTTCCTGTCTTTTATCAACCATCAACTCTACCGGAATGACCTGTCCCGCCTCGAAGATTTTTTGATGCCGGCAAATTTCAGCAGCATTGTCGGGGAATTCATGTGTGCGATCATTCCCAATCATTGTGAAGCCTTATCCAAAAATCGTTATCATAATGGCCATCCTGATTTGATTCCCAGGGGAAATTTTCCTGACGATGCAGTGCAACATACGGCTGAGGGCATTGAGGTGAAAAGCTCCCGCTATTCAAGCGGTTGGCAGGGACACAATCCGGAATCGGTATGGCTGATGGTTTTCCACTTTAAAAGCAGTTCATCTTCCCGGAAAGAGCCGGTTTCCGTGCCATTTCAGTTCCGAGGCGTCTATGCGGCTAAACTGGAGGAATCGGACTGGGGCTTTTCCGGGCGATCTGCCAACAGCAGAAGGACCATCACCGCAAGCGTCAAAAAAAGCGGCGCTGAAAAGATGAAAGCCAACTGGGTCTATAAGGATTCAGGCGAATAGCAGCATCTGGCTTTCGGCGGTATTGATGGCGGCAAGCCTCGGGATGGCTGTTTTTGCCATTTGATAATACTCTTGGTGCCGCTCCAGTCCAATGCTCGAATATCCGACGGCCTCTGCTGCGGCAATCGTAGAGCCGGACCCCATGAAGGGATCGAGGATGATCCCCTCCCCCAAGGGAAGGGAGGCATACACGATGCGGCGTAAAAAGGACTGCGGCTTCAAACTCGGATGATCGGCAATCCGCCGCTCCTCTTTGGAAGTGCGCTCGCTTTGAATCACATCTTCAAAAGGTGTCCCATCGGTTTTTCTGCGCAACCCTCCGGTTCCATATGTCTTCAGACAATCGCTGACCCGCATCCCACTGGAAAGCGGCTTTCTGAAAAGCCCCCAAGGTTCAAAGCAGCTTCTGGGCATGGAACAGATATCTGCATACTCCTTTTCGGCATTTTTGGGTCTATCCCCTCCCCGAAGAGTTCTCACCAGACGAATAATCGTTCCTCGGTACTCGAAACCGCTCTCGATAATGGCCGAAAAGACCAGTTGAGAAAGAAAGGTATTGGACGCGAGAAACAGATGCGCACCAGGACGGAGAACATGAAGGGCAAGACGGCCCCATTCCTTAAAAAAGAGGGCGAGCTGGCGCCGCTCCTTGTCATTGAGTGCGGTAAAGCGGGGGAGCGGAGATCGAACATTTCCGTCAAAGGAGGGGGGAATTCTCCAGATCCCGCCGACACCACTGGCTCGCTTCTCCAACTGGTTCAGCTCATACTCCTTAACACCATAGGGAGGGTCTGTCACGATGGCATGGAAGCTGTTTTCCGGAACCTTTGATAACCATTGAAGGCAATCGGCTTGGAAAATCATGGAATCGGCAACGGTTGCGGCAGTGTATTCCGTCATTAGATCATATAAAAATTGCTCCATCCCTATCCTTTCTGCCGATGCTGCCGAGCCCCCCGCATCAGATAAGCAAACAACCCGAAAAAGAGAATGGCCGCGGCCATGAAATACCACGGAAAAAAGGTGATCGATTCTCTGAAGATGGTGTTTTCCAGTGCCTGCCCCGACAATGCTCCGCTGCGCCCCTCTCTGAGAGCCGCCATCAGCCACGCATAGAGCAGCCCCACAATCCCGTAGGCCAGATTGTAGGAGAGCCCCCGGAAGCTGAGTACGGTCGCACGCTGGCGCGCGTCGGTGATCCGGTTGAGATAGTGGCTCAGGAAAAAATTGGCCATCAGCATGACTGAAAAGAGCACCAGCATGAAAAGAACGCCGTAATGGGAGATGAACATGGCCATTCCGAAGAGGCTGCCGATGGTGATGACGGTCAGCAGCAGCAGATTGAATAGGGGGGTATGCTTCTCGGCAAGCTTCATGGAGATCCACGGAACAAAGAGCCCCGCCACCGAAAGCCCCGATCCGATGATGCCGAAGGTGGCCTCGGGCAGATCGATGATCCGGTAGTATTCGCTGCTCAATGTCAAAAGCATCCGGACGATGTGATCGAAGAGAAGGCCCGACAGGATCAGAACCAGGGCAAAGGGGGTTTTCAGTATCCATCTGCCAGCTTTGAAAGTCAGGGCAAAAGCCTCTTTAAAGGATGTCCCGCTCTTCTGCTCCGGAATCGCGCCTGCAAAATCCGGATCTTCTTCCTTCTTCTGCGGCGGAACCTCCACCATCATCAGCGTGGTGGCAAGGGTCATCAGGGACATGAGCAGGGTGAGAAACGGCGGGAACCGGAGGGTGGTCTCCTGGGTCAGGTTCAGCCCAAGGCCGAGCCATCCTCCAATACGGTTGACCATCTGGGGATCATAGACCGCAGCGCCGATGAGCATGGACAGGATAAAGGCCGCGGATTGGAGGCGCATCTGCCGTTCCAGCACCTTGCCCCAATCTTTTGCATCGCCCTCCCTTGCCAGGGAATCATACGCGATGGCCTCGTCTGCCCCACTGGCAGCGGCTTCGGCCGCACCGCTGAGAATGCGATTGGCGGTAAAAAAGATCAGCAGAAGAAGCGGTTCTCCTCTGGGGGCAAATGTCAGCAGCGCCATCTCCGCTACCATGATCACGGCTGCCGTCACCAGTAGATTGCGCCGTCCCATGACATCGGCCAACGCGCCCGATGGTACTTCGAAAAGCACGATGGTTCCGGCCCAGACCGCATTCAATACGGCAAAGCTCTCGATGGTCAGGCCGTAGTCGAGAAAGAGAATGGTGAAGACCGGATAGTAGAACCGGGCATTGAAAAAGATCCGGAACGCGATAAAAAGCCGGACGTTTCGGATCGAAAATGGGGAGACGGCCGCCATCTGCTAAGGCTTGATCCACTCCCCCTCTTTTCGGAAGGGGAGACAGATCTCTTTCAATGCCTTTTTGTTCTCGAAAAACCGGTTCTTCATCCCTCGCAGCCATTTCCGGTGGGCCAGCGCATCTTCCAGGGTCAGCATGAATTCGTGATCCCCTTTCCGGATCTCAGGAACAAAGCCGCCCTCCCCTTCTGCCAGAGTTCCGGAATTGCTGCAGGTCATGCACCGGATCTCATCTTTCCCTAAAAAACGGAAGGTATCTCCGCCGCACAGGGTACAGGAGGGTGCCGATGGGGGGATGGGATCACCGAAAAGGGCTTTACCCAACTCCTCTGCGGTCTTTTCGTTCTCTTTGTGGAAAAAGATCTCCCCGGGCAGGGCCCCGTAGATCAGAGCGACTCCTTTCACCTCTGAAAGGATCAACTTTAAAAAGCTGTAGATGCTCAGGGGCGCATACCCCTCTTTACCGGGAATGCCGGCAATGGCAACCCCCACTGATGGTTTTCCCCAGAGCGCCTCGATGTGCGCGGTGATGGCAAGCCCTCGATCAAGAAAAAGCTTCAATGCAGCATTGGCCCCCAGAAAATAGGTGGGCGCGGCAAGAACGACAGCATCGGCATCCAGGATCGCATCGAGTACCTTCTGGAAATCATCTTCGAGAATGCATCTCTCTTCATCAAAAAGGCACTGATAACAGCCGATGCAGGGTTTGATATTGAAATCCTGAAGCCGCAGGAGCTTCAATTGGTGAGGTTCGAAAACCGCGTCCGCAATCCGCTTGATCATGATCTCGCTGTTGCCAAGCTTCCGGGGGGAGGCAACCATGCCCAGAATTCTTTTCATCTTTTTCTCTTTCCCCTATGCCGATTGGAAGACCATCTTCTTTTGCGTGTTGTTGTAAAAGCTGAGCCGGCCCGTCAGCCTCTTCTGCTCTCCGAAGATGTTGGTGAGGGTGATCTCCTCGCCCTGCTGCGTCACCACATCCACATTCTCCAGAACCTTGACCTCCCGGCCCTCTTTTACGATAAATGCATTGATATCACACATATAAAAGCTCCCTATCCTCTCTTTTCCTGACAAAGTCTCTCCATAACCGTCTATAATGTACCACAGTGCCGGTCTCTTTGGAATGATTTTCATCCTTTTCAATACTTCCGAAATCTGCTAAGAAATGATTTGAGTTTGGAAATGGTCTATCGCTATCAAAATGAAGAGGAGGATGAAAAATGGAGAAGTATGAGTGCCCCTGCGGTTACGTTTACGATCCGATGATAGGTGATCCGGATAACGGCGTGGAACCCGAGACCCCCTTTGACCAGCTTCCGGACAACTGGGTCTGCCCCCTCTGCGGCGCGGAAAAGGAATTTTTCGAAAAGGTTTAGTCTCAAGAGATATCCCCGGCGCGTGGGCTGAGAAAAAGGAGAGAAAGATGGGACTTCCCGATATTGTCTTCACCATTGTCGAAGATGAGAACTGCCCTCTGTATGAGAACACCGATTCGTTCAAGCTCTCAAACCATGCGCTGGCCCTCCCCCTGGGAAAAGCGGCATGTATGATCCTTGTGCTGGATATCACCGAAACCCTCCTGCCCTTTGAAGATGGGCGCTCCTCTCCCGAAGGCAGCCCATTAGGGGATTTCCAGTGCAGCGGATGCACCGGAAAGATCCGGCTGCAGTTTGATAAGGATCGGAAAAAGAGCCTGGTGGATGAGATCACGGAGAAGGGCAAAAATGTGGAATCGATCAGCGGCCTTCTGAAAAATTTCTCCTTTTTCCAGACCCTCAGCGAAGAGCACATCTCGGAGCTGGTCCCGCTGCTCAAGATCAGGAAATACCAAAAAGGCGATGAGATTCTCACCAAAGGGGATGCGGGAAAGTTTCTCTTCATCCTCCTCAATGGAACTGTGGAGGTTCTGGGCCGGGATGACGTTCACATGGCCTTTCTGAAAAAGGGGGAGGTCTTTGGCGAGATGAGCCTTTTGAGCGGGGACCCGATAGGAGCCACGGTCCGGGTGGTGGAGCCCTCCACTGTTCTTCACATCGAAAGCCGGGATTTCCGGAAGGTGCTTACCCGGTTTCCGTCGCTGCAGATGTATTTTGCACGGCTTCTGGCCAAACGCCTGGCCAGATCCAATGTGGAACGGTATGAGGATTTCTCTTCGGGAATGTCGGGTCATCTCTCGGATATGTCGCCGGCCGAACTCTTTCAGGCATTGAATGTCAACCAGAAGACAGGGGTGGTCAAGCTAAACCTCTCGGATCGGGAGGCCGAGGTGGTCTTTCGGGATGGCGAGCTGATCGGGGCACAATCGGGAAAAAATGCGGGCAAAGAGGCTTTCTACGAGATCCTTCAGGAGAAAGAGGGGCGATTCAAGTTTGTGGGAGAGCTGACCCCGGAGCAGGAGAATGCCGAAGAGCTGGGAAACTTCATGTGGCTGCTGATGGAGGGGGCCCGCCACCAGGACGAGGCAGAAGCGCCAGAGGGGTTGACGCTCTGATATCCTCTGCCGCTTTTTTTAAGGTTCCCCCCTGCCCGGCGCAGAATCGGCCGGACAGAGGGATTTTAACCGTTCACTTCTAAGACTTCACTCCCCATACCGCATAGACCGGATCGGAATAGGGCATCTGCGGATAATATTTGTCATTTTCCGGCCGGGACCATCCCCGGGCCGAGAAGGTTTGAAGATCTTTGAACCGGCCGGCCCGCAGGAAATAATCGAGAACCAGCCCTATCCGCTCGAACTCGTGAAGCTCTGTCCAGATCCGGATCGCCTTGGGCGGGAACCAGCGGTTGGAGAAGGTCACGATGAAGCGACCGCGGGGCCGCAATACCCGGTTGACCTCTTTGAAAACCGCAATCGGGTCTGTCAGATACTCCACAGAGACCGTACAGAGGACCAGATCGAAGCTCCCGTCTTTAAAGGGCAGGGTCGGGTTCTCGTTGAGATCATGGACAATGTGCCGGGTGAGCTGCGGGTTGTCAGCCATCTCGGCCCCGTTCATCCCCAGCCCAGTCACTGAATGGGGGGCAGCCGATTCCGGCAGATGGGACCGCCAGCCGCTCATGAGATCGAGTACGTCCATTCCCGGCTTCAGCAGTTTTCCATAGAGCCCGGAGATGGTCTCGATGGCCCGGTCGTCGATATGATTGACAAACCGGGGCTTTTCATAGAAGAGGCTGTCCGGGGCCCCATCCTGCCGGGAGAGCGCCTCTTCATTCAGAAAATCGGTGGATTTCCCCCCATTACGGCGCTGCATGCCGGGGCCTTGGGTCAGACAGTCCATGAGCACCGAGCACTCTCCGCCCCGGTCAAAGGGCTTCTCATAGACCTCCTCCACCCGCGCTTCCACCAAAAGAGGCGCGGCTGACAGGGGATGGTTCAAATCGGCCGTAAAGTGACCATTGTTGATGTCGATGCACCGAAACGGCGCGATGTTCTGCGGATAGACATTGTAGATGTCTTGCAGCAGGCCCCGGGGATAGAAGCGGCCCTCTTTCGGGGCCACTGCCGCCTCATTGAACTGCCGCCTCTTGAGCTGAAAACGGTATTTGTCCTCATATGAAGGGAGGACCTCTCCGGGCGCAAATTCTGCGGCAAAGGATTCACCGGCTTCTGCTCCGATCAACTGGGAACGAAGCGCATCCGGTAGAATATCCCGCCAGAAATTGACCCATACAAGCTGTTTTTCCTGATGGCTCGCCTCGTCGCTCTTCCAGTCGAGGGTAAACTCCACTTCTGCAATGCTCTCGGGATTGATCATCTTCATTTGTACTACTCCTTGGCTTCAGGTTTGCAATTGTGCGCACCTGAATGGGTTCAATTTCAACGATAAGAGATCATTTTCCCTTGTCAAGAATCATTCTCAATAAAAATCCATCGGATCTTGACAAATCAATCTGAAACAGGATACAAAATCACTGGATTAAAGGGAGAAAAGTGTTTATATTGATCCAATTTATATGAGGTTTATATGAGGATTTAGGTTGATTCGGATAATCGATCCTGGAAATTAAAACGGGATGGATAACTTTATTTCACAAGGAGATGCTCATGGCCGACATGTTCGAGGATTATCGAAAGCAGAATGAGAAGAAAGTCCAGTCATCCCAGCAGCCCCTTGCGTCCAAACCGGAGCCGGAACAGTTTCCCCAGGGCGGCCCCGCGGGAGGAGCAGAGGCCGGACAGCCGGCAGGGGACAGGCGGTTCGAATACCTCTACCGCGGGGCTTTTACCATGCTGAAGGTGAAGCTCGATGCGGGAGAGCGGATCAAGGCCGAATCGGACGCGATGGTGGCCATGACCGCGAATGTCCGGGTGGAGGGAAAGCTGGAGGGCGGCGTCTTGGGCGGCCTTGGCCGGATGCTCACCGGAGAGAAGTTCTTCTTCCAGACACTGGCCGCGGAGCACGGCCCCGGCGAGGTCTATCTCTCCCCGGCCGTCCCCGGAGACATCTACGAGATTTTGCTGGACGGATCAACAGACTATATCCTTCAAAAGGACGGCTTCTTTGCCGGTTCCGAAGGCATCTCCATCACCACCAAGATGCAGAATCTGGCTCAGGGGTTCTTCTCAGGAGAGGGCTTTTTCGTGATCCGAGCCGGGGGACGGGGAATGCTCTTTGTCAGCTCCTACGGGGCCATCCATCCCATCGATCTGGCCGCGGGCGAGGAGATCATCGTGGACAACTACCATCTGGTGGCCTGGCCCGAGAACATGAGCTACACCGTGGAGAAGGCCGCATCTGGCTGGATCTCCTCTTTCACCTCCGGAGAGGGGCTGGTCTGCCGGTTCCGGGGGCCCGGCAGGGTGCTGATTCAGACCCGGAACCCCAAGGGGTTTGCCAGTTGGATCAGGCAGTTGATGCCTGCCAAATAGGAATTTGTCGAATGCCGGATTATCTTTCGGAAAAGCGCGGATACGAGGGCGGAGCCTATCATTCGGAGCTTGAACGCGGAAGGGCCTTTGGACGGATCGGCCTCACCCCTGCCGGGATCACCTTTTTCGGCTCGGATGTGCAAAGGTCCCTGCCCACAAA
>JAABSZ010000017.1:0-33164 GCA_011390135.1 Desulfobacteraceae bacterium
ATTGATTTATAGTCCGGGTCGATTTGGATGACTTGAAAATGAACAATTCGGCAATCGCAGTGCCGATCCTCACAATATGAATCCAAAAAGGCATACTCCCCGTCGGGAATTTTCGGATCATTTTTCAGAAAGAGCCGGCGGGTTTCCTTTTCTGCAATCTCCGGGAAATCATCAAAAAAACGTTTGAAATACAACTTCTGCTCCCTCACATATCATTCAGTTCCATATGATGCATCATAGATCACCAAAAAAAGCTGTCTGCTCTTCCACATCCTGTTGTTGAAATAGATGATCTTCCATTCCCTTCCTCCTGATTCTTCTACTTTCCAAACGGACATTTGGGAAATGTGCAGGTCCTGCAGTTGAGGCAGAAGCCGCCCTCGGCAAACCGGGCCAGATCGAGGCGGGTGACAGGGAGGTCCGCCAGCAGTCTCGGCAGCACCAGATCGAAGCTGGTGGTCTTGAAGAAGAGCGCGCACGCGGGAACACCGACCACCTGAACCGTGCCGATCCGTCCCAGCATCAGCATCGTACCCGGCAGCACGGGCGCGCCGTAGAGCATATCCGTCAACCCGGCACTCATCAGCCCCTGCCGGGTCACATCTTCGGGGTCCACCGAAAGGCCGGCCGTGGTGACGATCAGATCCGCACCAGCCTCCATCAGATTCTTTGTCCCTTCAGCCACGGCCTTTTCATCATCCGGAACAATGTCGGTTCCCGCGATTCTGCACCCCAGCTTTTCTACCTTCCGCTTGATCACCGGGATGAACTTGTCCTCGATCAACCCCTGATAGACCTCGGTTCCCGTCACCAGGATGCCGACATTTGCGGACCGCATCGGCAGCACCGATAAAAGATACTCTTCTCCGGCTTCGAGGGCTTGCACAGCATGATCGAATCGCTCCTTCAGGATATAGAGGGGGATGGCCCGGGTTCCGGCCAGGGGGCGGCCCTCTGAAACTACGGAATGGCTCTGGCGAGTCGCGCACATCACATCCGGAATCAGATTGAAAGCTTCCAGTATATGGAGATCGACGACAAAGAGACCATCCCGTTCAGCCGTGAAATTGATCTTCCCCTCCCTGGGACGGGGATCGAATGCGACCCCCTGCCCGGCCATCGATTCCGCAAAGGCCAGGACCGCATCGTTTTCATGGACCCATCCCTCCTGGACAATGGCCGCCTCCTGCACATAGAGCCGGTTCCGGCCCATCCGCTGAAGCCGGCAGACATCCCCGGCCGTGATCTGCTGCCCCGCGGAAAAGGCCGGCTCTTTCGAAACCTCCGGCTCGATGCGGGTCATGTCGTGCAGCGCGGTCCGGCCCACGGCCTCCTGCACCGGAACCGATGCCAGTGATGGCCGATCATCACCGGGGCCGGTAAGATAGGGCGCCTCCCCCTGACAACCCCGGCAGATCGCGCCGAACCGGGCCGGATAGGCTTCATGGCAGATGGGACAGTTGACGATCCTCCCGAAGCTGCTCTTTCTCAGCAGATTCTCCTGAATCTGCACCGACCCGATGCTGCAGATAGATGCCCCGGCTCTTCGAATCTCGTCAAAAAGCTTTGCACTGTCCTGCTCCTTTTTCGGCTTCTCCTTGAAAAACCATGTCCGGATCTCAGGCCACATCGAGAGCTTTGCCGGATCGATCCAGACCCTGACCCCCTCGCCGGTGTATTTGTCGTAGAGCGACAGGGCATATCGGCCCAGGTGAAAAATCTTCATCCAGCCGTTGCCGATACTGCAGAGGGTCAGCAGTTGAACCGCGTCCGGCAGACATTTGGGGGTTTCCACAATCGCGTCGAAAAGGGTCCCCTCAGGCAGGCGGCCCTTGGCCAGTTCCACCATATAGCCGCCAATCAGAACGCCGGGGGCCGGATATCCGTGAAATCCGGCCACCCTCTCCTTAAACTCTTCGTAGGTATAGATTCCGATGTTCATTTATCGTATGATCCGCTTTTCCTTTTTTAACAAATTCGTAAAACCAATCTCATCCTTACCAAATTGTAACTTCAGCCGTCTTTTCAACTGACGCTCCATTTTACCGGATGTGGGCACTTTTTGAAAGAAAAAGAAGATCATCTGCCGGACCGGTCGGCCTCCTCTCTATCAATTGTAAACTGCATCGAACAGCCGCTGCAGGAACTTGAAGAAGGCGCATCGCAGGAACAACAACTACAGCTTCCGGTTCGAAAGCTTCTGACCAGGCTTCGAAATGCATAGACAACCGCCGCTGCAACAATCGCATAGACCAAGATCTCCTCCATGCTACACCTCCTTTACTATCCATTCACCGAAACGCCGATGCCCAGCGCCGATCCGATCTGAAAGACCGCAATGGCCAGCAGCAGAGCGATGGTCGTATTGAAAACCACTGCAAAAAGCCCCCATTTCCATGATCCGGCCTCTCTGGAGATACAGACCGTGGTCACGAAGCAGGGCGCATAGAACATGGTGAAGAGTATCAGGGAAAAGGCCACCAGCGGGCTCCATCCGGGCGCGGCCGCGAGGGTTTTGGAAAGGGAGCCGCTCTCATCAGTCCCGATCTCTCCCATAGAATATGCGGTTCCCAGGGTGGAGACCACCACCTCTTTTGCGGCAAAGCCGCCCACCAGCGCGATGTTGATCCGCCAGTCAAAACCGGCCCAACCGGTGATGCCCTCCAGCCCAGTGCCGATCTTTCCGGCAACCGAGTGCTTCAGCGCAGCCTGCGCCTGCCGGGCTTCGATGGCTTCCAGCGCCTGTGCTGCATTCTCCTCAGGCCCGGCCATGACCGCGGCTTTCTGCACTTCGAACCGCTCAATCTCCTCCCCGGGCAGTCCCGGGAAGGTCATCAGTGCCCAAAGCACGATGGAGATGGCCAAAATTACGGTCCCGGCCTTCTTGATATACTGCCAGGCCCGCTCCCATGTGTGGATCAGCAATCCCTTCAGGGTGGGCAGGCGATAGGGCGGCAGCTCCATGACAAAGGGCGACGACTCCCCGCGGATCACGGTACTTCGCAGCAGCTTTGCTGCAAAGAGCGCGCCGACCCATGCGATGAGGGTGATCAGCAGCATCATTTGAGACCGGTGATGGGCAAAAAATGCCCCGATGAGCAGTGCCATCACCGGCAGCTTCGCGCCGCAGTTCATGAAGGGGACCGTCAGCAGGGTGGCCAGCCGCTCCTTGGGCGACTTCAGGGTCCGGGCCGCCATGACCCCGGGAACCGCACACCCCCCGGCAATCCCGCCGGAGATGATGAAGGGCATCACCGAGCTGCCGTGCAGGCCGAAGAAGCTGAAGACCCGGTCCAGCATGAACGCGACCCGCGCGAGATAGCCGGTATCCTCCAGCACCGCAATGGCAAAGAACATGAACAGAATCAGGGGAACGAATCCGAGTACCCCGCCCACGCCCTCGATAATCCCGGAGATCAGCAGGGACTTGAGCAGCCCGTCGGCCATCCGCGCATCGACGAAATCGGCAAGCCCGGCAAAAAGCCCCTCCAGCCATCCCACCGGGGCCTCGCTGTAGGTGAAGGTGAACTGATAAACCCCCCAGAGGATCGCCAGCATGATCATCGGACCCAGGAGCCGATGGGTGACGACCCGGTCGATCCGATCCGAAAAGTAGATCCGGTTCTCCCGATCCTCCCGGGTCACGATCCCCTCCCGGATCAGCCCCTGGATCGCGCCGTACCGGTGATCGGCGATCACAGCTTCGGGATCTGCATCGAGGGTCGCTTTCAGGTGATCCGCCACCGCCTGAACCTGCCTCTCCAGTTCCGCGGACAGCTTCGGATCGGCCATTCTTCCTTTGGACAGGATCTGTTCGTCCTTCTCCATATATTTGATGGCGATCCAGCGGGCCGGATAGTTTTCGGCCAGAAAGCTCTTCTCTTCGATCCTTTCGGTCATGACCGGCAATGCCCGGTCGATATCCTCGCCGTATGAGATATAGAGCGGAGATCTCCCCTGCCCTTTTCCGGCCATCGCGCCGGCGGCCGCCATCAACTCGGCCTTTCCCTTTCCGGTTCGGGCCACCACCGGCATCACCGGGACCTCGAGCCGCGCGGAGAGTTTTTCCGTATCGATTCTGATCCCCCGGCTTTCGGCCACATCCATCATATTGAGGGCGATGCAGACCGGCAGCCCCATCTCCAGAAACTGAAGCGTCAGATATAGATTCCGCTCCAGGTTGGAGGCATCCACGATGTTGACCACCAGTTCGGGGCGTTCATCCACCAGAAAGTCCCGGGCTACCACCTCCTCTTCGGAATAGGCCGTCAGAGAATAGGTTCCGGGCAGATCCGTGATCGCAAACCGGTAGCCGTTCAACGTATGAGCCCCGTCCTTGCGCTCCACCGTCACGCCCGGATAGTTGCCCACATGCTGCCGAGCGCCCGTAAGGGCGTTGAACAGGGTCGTCTTCCCGGAGTTCGGGTTTCCGGCCAGTGCCATGCGAATATCCATCATTGCACCTCCACTTCGATGCAGTCGGCCTCCCGGTTCCGCAGCGTCAGCACGAATCCCCGCACCCGCAGCGCCACCGGGTCGTAAAGCGGCGCTCTCCCCTGAACCTGAAAATGGGTCCCCGGAACCAGCCCCATATCCCGGATGCGCCGGCCCAGCTCTCCGCCCACCCGGACACCCGCGATGACGCCGCTCTGGTTGTCCTTCATCTCTCTCATGTTGATCCGTTCCATCGTATCCTTATTCTCCTTTCGAAGTTGCGTGTAAAAGTTCATCCAACCCAGAATTTGTTTGGTACACCAAACTTTTAAGACTGTCAACAACTTTTGAAATGAAAACCAAAAATATTCGGATTGACTTTATTTGTAAGGGGTGCTAATACAACGGAAAAACCTGAAGATTCGGAGGAAGAGAATGTCTGAGCAGGAGACTGGGCTGTCGGAAAGCCTGGAGGATTATCTGGAGACCATCCTGGCTTTGGAGAAGGAGAACAAGGTAGCCAGGGTCAAGGATATCGCGGAGATGATGGGGGTGTTGCGGGGGTCCGTATCGGGCGCGTTGAAGAGCCTCGGGGAGAAGGGCCTGGTCAATTACGAGCCGTACAGCTTCATCACCCTGACGCCCAAGGGAAAGGCAATTGCCAAGGAGATCCGCCGGCGCCACGAGGTGATCCATGATTTTCTGGCCAACGTACTCCAGCTCGACACGGCCCAGGCCCAGGAGACCGCATGCCGCATGGAACACGCCATGAACCGCGCGGCCGTGGACCGGCTGGTCAAATTCATCGAATACATCCACTACTGCCCCAGAACCGGCAGGGACTGGATCGAAGCCTTTGTGGACTTCTATTCAAAGACCCCGCCGGAACCTGAGCAGTGCCGGCGCTGTCTGAAAGAGTGGGAGGACCGACGCACCTGAAAGAAACCTGAACCCCCGACGAGGCCACCTCCCCATTCTTCGGCCGGGGTCCCTTATGTCCTTTACGTCCTTTAGGTCATTTTGTCCTTTTACTCCATCACCAGAAGAACCACCCGCCTATTCTGCGCCCTGCCCTCCTTGGTCTTGTTGTCGGTCACCGGCTGAGATTCCCCATAAGAAAAAGTACTCATCCGGTTCAGCGGAATCCCGTGCTGCAGATAGAGATACCGCTTCACCGACTCGGCCCGCGCCTCCCCCAGCTCGAGGTTGTACTTGTCGGACCCGATGCTGTCGGTATGCCCCTGGATCTCGATGAAGACCCCCCGGTTCTCCCCCAGCAGCACATTGGCAAAGGTATCCAGCCCGGCCTCGGCATCCTCGGAGAGCCTGGTCTGATCATACCCGAAAGGGATCGACGCATCGGACATGGTCACCTCATAGAGCAGCTTTCCCTTGACCTGCTGCCCGGCCGTGGCCCGATCCAGCGCCTCCTGGGCCAGGTTGAGGCTCCGCTGCAGATCATCGGCATTCCGCTGGGTAGCATCCCGGATGATCGAAATATCCCTTTCATTCTCGGCCAGGTCCGTCTCAAAGGTTCCGACCTTCATCTCGATTTCTTCGACCTTCTGCCGGGTTTCGCTTCTGAGGGAGCTGATCTCCGACTCAAGCCCCTGGTTCTGAACCGAAAGCATCTCCACCTGTTCTTCGATATATCCTTTTGATGCGCATCCGGATATGCTCAAAAGGATGATCCCACCGACTGCCAAAAGCGCCAACACGGAATTTTTCATCGCCGATCCACCTCCATTAGATTGGAATTCATTTAAGCGTTCTTCTCCTTGAGCAGGGCCCGGGCCACATCGATGTCATAGGCCCGATTCGGATCGAATCCGTCCTTTTTCGTATACATCTTCCTGGCCTCCTGGATCGCCCCATAAGGAACCCAGCCATGCTCCACCCAGAGCCCCGGATCATCCGCATTCCAGAGCCGAAAACAGATATCTTCGCCATCTTCCTTCACATACATCCGCACCCGCCGGTTCGACGGATACGGATAATAATAGATCCCTCTTTCGTCTTTCATCTTCCTCTTTTACCCATCACTTTCAAAGATATTTTACCTGTCACTTTCAAAAAATGGACACCATTCATCTTCGACCTCAAGCTCCTCCTATTCTTCCGGTTCTTCCGGTTCTTCCGGCGAGAGGCCGGAAAGATAATCGGAATCGAGACCCTGGTTTCAGGTGCGTCCATTATACCATGCCCGCTGCCCCGATAACAAAGGTCAGAATATGTGAAAACCCAACCGTTGTCAAGAAAAGGGAGGATGCTGAAAAACCCGAAGAGATTTCTTGTGGTTTTTTTTTGATTCTGGTATGAATTATACTGTGTTTAACATTCCACCATTTGCCCCTCTTAGCGGGGGTATGCTGCGGTGAACCGAAACCGAAAGGAGGTGAGAGACCTTCCCCGGAGCTTGAATCAATCCTTTGACAGAAACCTGTTGTCCAAACCGTAAAATGTTTTCGAAAAGGAGAAAAATATGGCCACGAGCGTTTATAAGATGATCGAGCTGGTCGGAACGAGTGATGTATCCTGGGAGGAGGCCGCCAAAATCGCGGTGGAGACCGCAGGCAAAAACTTGAGAGATCTTAGGATCGCGGAAGTCACCAAACTCGATATGCGGGTGGAGAATGGCAAGGTTACCGCATATCGGGCAAGATTGAACCTTTCCTTTAAATATCAGAACGAGTAGTCTTCATATCATCCCGAGAGGGGATGCAGCCCTGGTGGATTTTCAGGGCCGCATCCCCGGTTATTGACAAACAGCCATACCGCAGGGACAGAGAAAATGGTCGATAAAAGAACGATCAAGCGGCGACATCTCATCTACTATCTGAGCGTTTTCGACAAAAAGGAGGATCAACTCGTCGGGCAACTGGTGGACATCTCCACGAGAGGGATTATGCTGACGAGTGAAAACCCCATTGAAAAAGGAAAAGAATTTGAATTGCGGATGGTTCTTCCGGATGTGATCGAAGGAGACAATCAGATATCCTTCGAAGCCAAGAGCGTCTGGTGCGAAAAGGATGTCAATCCGTATTTCTACGGCATCGGATTGGAATTTACAGAAATCTCCCGAAAGACGATGTCTATCATCGAGAGCCTGATCCAAGACTTCTCTTTTCTGGAGTGACCGACAAAACCAGCCTCCCCTATTCCGGTCGCCCTTCCTTTTCCGCTCTTTTGCATGATCAAAAGGAGCAGATGGATAAACCTATGCCCAAAATTTTCAGGAGAGAACAATGAGAAAAATCGCCGCTATTTGCGCTCTTTTTTTCCTTTTTGCCGCTCCGCTTCTCTGCGTGGCTCCATTAACCCAAGGAGCTTCAGATCCGGCTCCGGCCCCATCCCCGCTTTTAGAAAATAAACCCGCGGACCAAGAAGCCTTTCGTGTGCTCGACATCGGCGAGCGCACTTATCAGGGCGGTTCGGCCATTGCCCTGATCCTTTCCGAACCCTTGGACCCGACGGTCCGCCATGACAGACATCTGCGGATCAGCGATGGTCAGGATGTACTCAAGAGCGCATGGGTCCTCTCAGATGACAACCGGACCCTCTATTTCCCCCATGTGGAACCGGAGACCGAATATACGGTGACGGTGCTGCCCTCTCTCCCATCGGCTGCGGGAAATCAGTTGGGGGAACGGATTACCCAGGCCGTGACCACCCGAAAGATCTCTCCCATCCTTAGCTTTGCCGGCGACGGACTGCTGCTTCCCGCAAAGATGACCGACGGACTCCCGGTGGTGACGATCAATATCGAAGAGGCCGATATCGAATTCTTCCGCCTCAACCCGAAGGCCCTTGCCGAATTCGTCAACTGGGAGCGGACCGCGGGCAAAGAGGGGTATTACCGGCTGGATCAGCTCGAATCCCGGGGAGAGCTGGTCTATTCGGGCCGCTTTGATCTCGATGCCCCGGATAACCGGAGAGTGATCCGCTACATCCCTGTGGAAAACATCCCGGAACTACAGCCGCCCGGGGTCTATCTTGCGGTGATGCGGGCGCCGGGGGAGTACAATTACAGCTATCCATCCGCCTACTTTATCGTCACGGATCTTGCGCTTCATGCCAGAATCTACAAAAACGAATCCCTGATCTTTGCCTCATCTCTTTCCACGGGAAAACCGGTGGAGGGCGCCAAACTCACCTTCTACAATCTCAAAGGCGCTCTTCTCCAGACCGGAACCACCGATGCTCTGGGCCGGTATAGATACGCCGGCCAGTTGAGCGGCAGCGTCCGGGTAATGACGGCCGCGCACGGCCAGAACCTGAGCGTCCTGCCCATGAACCTTCCGGCCCTGGACATGAGCGCGTTCGACCACGGGGGCCGCCCCCAGAAGCGCCGGGAGTTCTTCGCGTACAGCCCCAGAGATCTCTACCGGCCCGGCGAGTCGGTCATCGTATCTGGCCTGCTGCGGGACCATGACGGCCGGATGATCGATCCGATGCCCCTGACCGCAAAGCTCTACCGCCCCGACAACCGGGAGATGAAGAGCTTTGCCTGGCATCCGGAAAACCTCGACCGCGTCGGCTACTATCAGACCCAAATCGATCTCCCCCGAGACGCGCAGACCGGAACCTGGAACCTGAAGATCTTCGACGATCCGGCATCAGGCACACCCCTGACCCTCTTCGAGATCCAGGTCGAGGATTTTCTGCCGGAGCGGATGAAGCTCGACCTCTCGGCCGAATCGGGCCCCCTGCTGCCGGCAGAAGACCTGACGGTCGATGTCTCGGGCCAATACCTCTACGGCGCGCCGGCCGCGGGAAATCGGCTGACGGCAAAGGTGCTGCTCAAAGCCCATCGGGATCTTTTCAAAGAGGGTCGATTGAAGGGCTTTCTCTTCGGAAAGGTGGCAGACAAGGAGTACCGGGACTATTTCGAGCTGGAGGAGACGAGCCTCGACAGCAGCGGCGAGACGGCCATCTCCGTGGAGAGCCGATGGAAGGAGATCGAAAGCCCCCTTTCCGCGTATGTGATCGCAAGCCTTTATGAGTCCGGGGGCCGTCCAGTCACCCGAAATATCAGAAGAGAGATCTGGCCCGGAAAAGAGATCATCGGCATCCGCCCCCTTTTCGACGATGACAACGCAGATGAAGGGCCTGTGAGCTTTGAGGTGGTCAAGATCGATGAAAACGGAAATCTCCTTGAAGCCCAAAACCTGATGGTGGCGCTGACCAAAGAGGATCGGGACTATTACTGGGAATACTCCGAAAACACCGGCTGGGAACAGCGATTTTCCGAAAAGAACTACCAGTATCTGACCGATGCCATCTCACTCGAGCCGGGCAGCCCTGCCCAGTACACCACCCAGTTGAACCGGGGACAATATGTGCTGTCGATCCAGGACCCGGCGACCGGTGTTGCCACGAGCTACCGATTCCAGGTGGGCCGCTGGTGGTACGGCGGCGATGAGAAGGCCGCGGCGGCCCGTCCCGACGAGGTGGTCCTCCGCCTCGACAAGGAGGCCTACCGGACAGGCGACATCATCCGGCTGACGGTGGTTCCCCCCCATGACAGCGAAGGGATCATCCTGGTGGAGGGGGAATGGCCATTGTGGCTCAAGCGGATGCCCATTTCGGCTTCGGGAACCGTGGTGGAGATCCCGGTCTCCGCGCGATGGGACAGCCATGATCTCTACATCAGCGCAGTGGCCCTCCGGCCGGCCAACGCGGCCGAAAAGATCACCCCGAACCGCGCTGTGGGGCTGATTCATCTGCCTCTGGATCGGGATCAACAAAAGCTCCATCTTTCGATCACCGCACCCGAGAAGAACGCGCCCCAGAATCCGATGAGCGTCCAGGTGGCGCTCCAAAACGAGAGCGGCCAAAGCCCCATACCGGATGAACCCCTTTACGTCACCCTAGCTGCTGTTGATGTGGGGATCTTGAACATCACCGATTTCAAGACCCCGGACCCCTTTGGCTGGTTCTTTTCCCAGCGGCGGTACAGCGTGGAGGCCCATGACATCTACAACAAGGTGATCGAATACATGGAGGGCCAGGTGGCGAAACTCCGCTTTGGCGGAGATGCGGATCTGGCCGCGGGCAAGCCGCCCGAGACCAAGGTGAAGCTCGTCTCCCTCTTTCAGGGGCCCGTGCAGTTCGATAAAAAGGGAGAGGCCGAAATCACCTTTGACCTCCCCGATTTCAACGGCCAGCTCCGGATCATGGGGGTCGCATTCGGCCCGACCCATTTCGGATCTGCCGAAACCCATGTTACCGTGGCGGCTCCGGTGGTCACGCAGCTCTCCACCCCGAGATTTTTGGCCCCGGGAGACGAGACCCTCTTCACCCTCGATCTTCACAACCTGAGCGGCGGGACCAAAGAGATCTCCCTGACCCTTTCTGCCACGGACCCGCTCACCCTGTCCGACGGAGAACAGACCCTGCAACTGGCTGATGGGGAGAAGAAGACCCTTCGCTTTCCGGTGAAGGCCGGCGGAGACTTCGCGCCCAGCACCATCCGGCTTCAGGTAGATGCAGACGCCATAAAGCTGGATCGGGAGTGGCAGATCGGGGTGCGGCCAGGATATCCGGGCATCGCCCGAAAGATCCGGCAGGTGCTGGAAAATGGCGAGGAGATGACCATAGACGACCGGCTCGTCTCGGATCTCATCCCGGCAACGGCCGAAATCGATGTCAAGATCGCGACGGTTCCCCCCTTTGACCTGCGCCATGCTGTAAAAGGGCTGATCTCCTATCCCTACGGCTGTCTGGAGCAGACCACCAGCCGCGCCTATCCCCTGCTGCTGGCGACACCCGATGTGATCGCAAAGTACGATCTTCCCGGGATCAGCCCCGAAGAAAGGGCCGACCGCCTCAACAGCGCGGTGACCCGGGTCTCGACCATGCAGCTCCCATCGGGCGGATTCGGCCTCTGGAACCGGACATGTCCCGAATCCCCCTGGCTCACACCCTATGTGATCGATTTTCTGCTCCGGGCCCGGGATGCGGGGGTCTCCATTCCCGAAGAGATGCTCGACAAGGCTCTGACCCGGCTGGAGACCTATGTGAACCAGGGTGCGCCGGTTCAGGAATATGTGGCCAACGATGAGCAGAAGCATATCGAATTTGCCTCAAGAGCCTATGCCGGCTATGTCCTTTCCAAGCTGAACCGGGCGCCCCTGGGCGCGCTGAGGACCCTGTACGATCATCATCAGAAGAGCGCGGCCTCTTCCCTGCCCCTTGCCCATCTCGGGATTGCCCTGCATAACATGGGGGACCGGAAGCGGGCCGGTGAAGCCCTTACTGCCGCGGCCGAAAAACGCAGAGAGAAGGATGCCTACTGGGGCGACTACGGCAGCCCCTTGAGAGATATGGCCCTGACTTTGTCCCTTCTGGTGGAAAAGGAAAAAGAGGCGGAGGGATTCGACAAACTCCTTCTCGACCTGGAAACCGCGATGCGAAACCGGCGGTGGCTAAGCACCCAGGAGAAATACGCCATCCTCATGGCCGGACTCGCCTTTGAAGGAAAGGCGGACCAAGAGTGGGCAGGAACCGTCATTACGGGCTCAGAGGAAAAGAAGATCGCGCACAAGGGAACAAAGCTTCTCTTTCCGGATCTGTCCCAGGTGCAAAGAGGCTTCACAGTTCAATCGAATCACGACGGGCTGCTCTATGCTTCGGCCATAATCAGCGGCTATACAAAGACGGCGCCTGCGCCGGAAGCTGAACAGATCAATCTCACCCGAAGCCTTTATGATCTCGAGGGGAATGCGATCTCCCGGAGCGAATTTGCCGTGGGAGAGCTGCTGATGGTCCATCTCCGGGTCGATGCAGACCAGTCGATTCCGGACGGGCTCGTGGTCGATTTTCTCCCCGCGGGGTTTGAGCTGGAGAACCAGAACCTGAAGCACGCGGTGAAGCTGGAGGATTTCAAGATCGGCGAAGATTCCCTCTGGCGGCTCCGGGAGGAGACGGATATCCTTCATGAAGAGTATCGGGATGATCGATATGCGGCCGCTGCCCGGCTCAACGAGAACGGCGCAACCCACCTCTTCTATCTGGTTCGGGTCGTGAGCCCCGGAACCTTCATATACCCGCCGCCCTTTGCGGAATCGATGTATCGCCCCGAGATCCGGGGAATCGGAAAAACCCCTGATCCGATAACGATCATCAACAAAAACAGTATGGGAGATAACAGTGAAACGAATCCATAGCCCGGCAGCGAAACGAAAATGAGGTGAACATGAAAGCGGTGCGAAAATCCAAATTTCTTCTTTTGATTCTTCTGCTGATGACCGGCCTTGCCTTCCTCTTTTCAGGATGCGGCGACAATGACAACGATGACAACAGCGGCAGCACCTGCGACTGCGAAGGCGTTGAGTGGACCGAGGAGAATGGTCTCTTCCTCACTTTTGAAAGTCAGAGTACGGAAAATCCCGCTATCGTATCCATGCTCTTCAAGGTGGAGACCGAAGGGGGCGTCCCCCTGACGGGGCTCACGCCTGACAATTTCCGGATCTATGAGAACGGAGAAACCATCTCCCGATTCGAAAGCCAGCAGACCATCCGGCACGAGCCGGGAAAGTTCCGCTCTCACATCCTGCTTCTGCTGGATCTGAGCGGGTCGATTCTGGAGAGCGAAAACCTCACTGTACTCAAGGAGGCGGCCCGAAACTTTATCCATGCGGTGATGCCGGCTCAATACGCAGAGAGCTACCGCGAGGTCGATATGGCCATCTGGTGGTTTGACGGCGCGGCCCAGGCGCACCAGCTCGTCTCCTTTGACACGGAGACCACCCGCCTCATCTCAGGAATCGACAACATCCATGAACAGATGAGCGAAGATTCCTCCACCAACCTCTACGGCGCGGCCATACAGGCCGTGGACCTGATCGCGGATAAGACAGGTCAGTTTGGTGAGACCGTGGCGGTCGGCTCCGTCGTGATCTTCACCGACGGCAAGGATCAGGCGTCCCGGCGCACAAAAGAGGATGCATTGGCTGCGGTGAACAACGCAGACGATGCAGTTTCGGTCTACACGATCGGCCTTGGCGGAGAGATCGACAGCGAGGTGTTGGAGGATATCGGCAGGGATGGTTTTCTCTATGCAGAGGATGTGGAGGCGCTGGTTCCCAAATTCGAGGAGATCGCGGGGACGATCCGGGAGGATATCAACAGCCATTATCTGCTGAAATACTGCTCGCCCAAACGGAGCGGCGCGCATGATCTGACAGTGGAGGCGGTCTATAACGAGATGACCGGTTCCATCACCACCTGCTTCTGTGCGGACGGCTTTACCGGGGGCTGCAATCTGACGGAAAATTGAACGGAAAATGGATCGATCAGAAATAATTCTCACTATCATTGAAGCCAAAGATTGTCCGCTGTATCAAAAAGGGGATCAATTCCAGCGGAAAGGGCGAATCCTTGTCCTTCCCCGCGGGAAATCGGCCTGCATCACGTTTGCATCCGATATCCAGGAAGTCCGAGAGGAGGCGGAATTCGGCTGCAGCGGGCCTGCAACAGGATGTGTCGGGGCCATCCGGGTCCGGGCGCAGGCCCCTGAAGCCAAACCCCAAAAGCCAAGGCCCGATGGGGCGGCCGCCACCGCAAAGGAGATGGTGAATCTGCTGAAGAGCTTTCCCATGTTTCAGGCTTTAGACGAGGCCGAACTCGAAGAGGTGATCTCCTGGCTAAAGCTCAAGAAATTCCCCAAAGACGGAATCGTCCTCCAAAAGAGCGAGCCGGGCATCCGCCTGTATATCATCGTATCGGGCAGCGTCTCTGTTCTGGAAGAGGAGAGCTGCGGCGAGGTGGTGATCGCGAACCTCAAAAAAGGAGAGGTCTTCGGCGAGATGAGCCTTCTGAGCGGAGAGGAGGTCGGGGCAACGGTCAAGGCTGCGGAACCCTCCTGGCTCCTCTATATAAAAGGACAGGATTTCCGCAGGCTTCTGGACCGGTTCCCGCCGCTGCAGAACTACTTCATGTGTCTGCTGGCCCAGCGGCTGAAGAACAGCAATATTCAACGGGCCCAGGATCTGAGCGCGCTGCGGGGGCGGCTGACGGATGTTCCGGCAACGGAACTTTTTCAGACGTTGAACCAGAACCTCAAAACCGGTCTACTCCATCTGGATCTTCCGGAGGGCAAGGGGGAATTTTCGTTCCGGGAGGGGGATCTGATCCGGGCCCAATATGGGGATCTTAGCGGAAAAGATGCCTTTTTCCAGGCGTTGAAGGCCAGGGAAGGGACATTTCGCTTCTCTCCGAAGCTGCCGGACCATGACCAGAATCTGCCGGAGATCGGCGATTTCATCTGGCTGCTCATGGAGGGGCTCAACCGGATCGACGAGGGGCGGTAGAAGCCGCAGCCGCGCCGGTCCGGTAATTCGTTACAGAGTTTGAATCGAAACCTGGGCGTAGAAGCCGCAGCCGCGCGGGTTTGGTCTCCAAGGCGCTGGACATTAAAAAGGGCTCCACATAGAAGCCGTAGGCGCGCCGGTCCGGTCTCCCTTGAATGGTTACGTTTACCGTTTAGCCGTTCCCGTGATCTTTGATGGCTTGCAGGATCTTGGGGTGAAGTTTTCCGTTGCTCGCGACGATCCCGCGATTTTTGGTCAGCTTCGGGCCCAAAGAGAAATCCAGAGGGGCCCCGGAAAAATCGGTCACAACCCCGCCGGCCGCCTGCACCACGATGCTGCCCGCGGCATGATCCCAGATCTTCTCCCGGTATTCGGCCGTTCTCGGCAGCCGCAGATAGATGGAGGCATCACCCGAGGCCACCGAGGCATATTTGGCCTGGCTGTCCATGCGGCAGGGAAAAGCGGTTATCCCCAAAGCCTTTGAGATCCGCTCATGGACATCGTGGGCCGCGTGGGCCTTTTCCACTGATTCGCAGAAGCGGGCCCCCTTCGGGTCTGTAATCGCATCAACAGAGATGGCAATCGATTCCCCCAGTGATCCGTTCGCCAGCAGAGGAAAGGCAAAAGCCCCCTCCCCTTTTATTCCGCAGAGAAGATAGCCGGGGTTTTCATCCTTCTCATTCATCTTGAAGTTGGGGCAGCCCAGCACCCCCAAAACCACCTGGCCATTTTCGATCAGGGCCAGTGCAACCGCAAACTGATCTCCCCGCAAAAATCCCTTGGTTCCGTCGATGGGATCGACTGTCCAGTACCTTTTCGTAAAATCGACCTGCGCAGGTTCGGCCGCGTCGATGGCAGCCAGGATATCGGGATCTTTTTTATCTCCATCCAGAAGACCCTCCAGCAGCGAAGAGACCTTATCGAAAAGAGCAGGATCGGCCTTCAGCGCATCCGAAGCCTCCTCCCCCACGATGGGATCATCGGGAAAAGCCGCGCGAATCTCAGTGTTGATAATGGCCTGACTGGCAAAGTCGGCAGTAGTGACCGGAGATCGGTCATCCTTTTGGATCGATTCGACGTCGATGGTGTTCTGGACCCTGCGGCAGAGGATTGCGGCTTTGCGGACCGCTTCCAGGGCGACCCGGCTTTCTTTTGAATATCCTGATGGCATTCCTGTTCCTTTTCTCACGGTAGTTTTTCGAGTTTCCCCATCCATTCATCGAAGTGTGTACATTCCCGGCGCATCCGTCTCAGGCCGATATGCCGGGCAATGCGGTATGCATGGGCGTTGACGCTGCTCCCCTTTTTGTATCCGGGAAACAGCCTTTGGATGCGTTTGGACGGTGCAGTTTTCGGATCATCATTGATCCATTCGCACCCTCCGCATTCCTCGACTATATTTGCAAAGGTCTCTTTGAGTTCAGGCCGCCGAAAGACTTCGGCCATCTCTTTGGGCCCGGCGAAAAGCAGGCTTTCCACTTCATGGAGTTGGATATAGGGTATAAAGCGATTCCGGTTGAACTTGGGCCCCACTTCATCAGCCAATGCAGCGGCGATTGCAGGTTCGATAACAGCCGGAATTTGGTCTGGTCTTTTTCCCTTGGTTTTTGCCAGTCCGGGCCAATCATCCTGCAGGCCATAATAGTCGAAAAGCATGGTAACGATGCTGGCAGGCTCCTGGCGAATCAGCGCCTTGAGTTCACGGCAAACGACGGCAAATCGGTTGCCGCCTTTATGTCCCACTTTTCCGACAATTCGGGGGTAGAGAAAAATGCCTTTGCCTCCCAATTCCGGCGCAAACACCTGATCCACAATCGTCCGTTCTGTCTGTCCTTCAACGAGCACCAGCACCCTACTCATGTGCCGGGCCCCCATCGAATACATTTTTCTGCCAGAGTTCGCCAAGGGTAAAATCCTTCAGCCACTCCGCCAGAGATTCGGCATCGATCCGACGGAAAACCGATGAACTTTCCTCCCGTTCCACTACAATAACCTCATCAGGATCGAAATGATTCAGCAATGTTGCAGACTGGGTGGAAACGATCAACTGGGTCCGTTCGGAAGCTTCCCGGATCAATCCCGCCAAAACGTCCAGGGCAAAGGGATGGAGCCCCAGTTCCGGTTCGTCGATGACAATGGTCGATGGGGGAGAAGGTTGGAGCATGGCCGTTGCCAGACAGATGAACCGGATGGTTCCATCGGACAACTGCCAGGGTTGAAATGGGTAGGAAGTTCCTTTCTGCCGCCACTCGAGACGTACCATATCATTTTCCGGTTCCAGAAGAAAATCATCCAGAAACGGGGCAATGATTTGAATGGTTTCCCGGATTTTATGGTAATCCATCTCATTTTTCTGCTTCAGGCGAAACAGAAAAGGAGCGAGGTTTGCCGCATCCGGCTGAAGCTCACGCCAGTTTCGAACGGAATTATCCCGGCGCATCCCTGCTGTCATGGTTGTATCGTGGAAATGGTAGACCAGCCAGCTCGAAACCGCTTCACTGACATACGATTCGGGCCCCGCATACTGCCCCCCCCATTTCGACCTTTTGTCTCTCCAATTCCTGAGTTGAGACTCGAACTCTCCTGCGTAATGGTGGTTCCATTCACCCCTTCCGGTGTAAAGCGTGCTTTCACCTTTCACCATAATTTTTACCGAAGCGGTAGGTGCTAGGGTAAACCGATATTCATTCTGCCCGAACTTCAGGTGTGCTTCGATCCTCGGCGTTTCCTTGGGACCGCCGAAGAAAAAGCCGTCAGCACCTCCGTTTTCGGTGATGAAATTCGCCAATCCTCCTTCGGTCATGGCGCGGAGCATTCGGAAAAAACTTACAAAATTGCTTTTCCCGGCACCGTTTGCTCCGATCAGAAGGTTGAGTTTATCGAGTTCAAAGTCCTTTACAGATCGAATGGATTTAAAACCGCTGATCGATAAAGAACTCAGAGGTCGTTCCATAATTTTCCTTTTTCACAATCCATCAGCAGGTCATCTGATGCTTCATCCTGCGATTCTCCATAAAGGTAACGATCATGATTCAGCGCCCAATCATCAGGGCCATCGACAGATCCAGTCAATCGTTCCAGCACATCAAAAGCATCTTCAAGAGAATCAAATAGCATAGAATTCAACTGACACCTGACACATTTCGGTTGTTGAGGCTGTGCCTCCTACTGTCGATCCAGTTCCTTGGCCGTCTGCACCAGAGAAACAAACTCGGCCCGATACCCGTAAGGATCTTCCCCCTTCCCGGCCCTGGCCATCTCGATGATCCCATCATAGGTAAGGCCCCCTTTGAACCGGGAATCCCGCAGCGGCTGATTCCGTATTAACAGGTATTATCTCGCTTAGGAGGGATTTTTCAAACCAAACAACCGGCACAGTTTATGAAAACTGATTTCCTTGTTGTAATACGATTGGAAAACGGTCTCCGTGTATATTTTTCCATATTGATTAAACACCTCCTGAGCACGATTTCTGGTTGGTCCTCCTTTGCTGTCTTTCAACTTCTTTTTCTGCCTTCGATACTCTGCTTTCAGCTTTTCAACCAGAACGCTATAGATCTTCTCATCAATAATCCCCATTCGTTTCAACCGCACTATGCAGGCAAAGGGACTCACCTGAAAATCGGTTGCAATGGACTTGATACCATCAAGATCATCGATATTGCCCATCTTATTCACGGCAGACCGCATCTGATGAAAGGGCATCAAAATATTTCCGGCCAGATCATCGCACCACTTTTCCGTTGCAGCCCAATATTCCTCCCACTTATCGATCATGCTCTCCTTTCGCAGCAGATGCCCCAGCTCATGAAAAAGCGTAAAAGATTGTGCTTTTAGAGCGTCTGAGTCGTTGATGATGATGATCGGCAGCCGGGAGTGATAAACTGTCATTCCGCGAAAGGCAGGGCTTTCCACATGAGACCACCCCCTGTATTTGCTGGTCATAAAGACAAAGACCCCTTTATCTTCCAGCATCACCTTCCAGCCGGTAAAATCGTTTCTTTCTTTAGATAAATTCAGCCATTTCCGTACTCGTTGCGCCACATCATCCGGGGCATCTTTGCTGTCGATTTCCGGCGGATCGAATAGAGGGACAGGGACATCCATATCTTCATGAAATTCGATGATCATTTTCCTGAAGCGATTGACCTTTGCCATCAGTGCGCGAACTTTATGGTCAGCAAAAAGATCCGCGCTGTTGTCTGCAAACTGTCGAAAGGCGGGGACATCCTTTTGGAATTGATATTTTTCAGGGAGATGATCCGAAATAAAGACCCAGCGAGGGACTTTATAGAGTTCTGCCAGCTTATTCAATTGGTTATAAGTTGGCTTCTGATATCCTCTCTCAAAAGCGGCAATCCTTGCAACCTTTTTTTCCACCTCGGAAATCGCCAAGCCAACCTGTTCCCGGCACTGCCGAAGTATCTCTTGATTTATATTTTCTATACGTCCCGCCATTGATGCACCATATTTGGTCAAAGGATTCAATCAGATGATAATCCTACTATTGTTCCAGCTCCTTGGCCGTCTGCACCAGAGAAATAAACTCGGCCCGATACCCATAAGGATCTTCCCCCTTCCCCGATCTTGCCATCTCGATGATCCCATCATAGGTGAGCCCTCCTTTGAACCGGGAATCCCGCAGCATCATGCCGAATCCTGCAACAGCCGCTGCAAATTTGAAATCCTCCCCGGTGTTTTCAAAATCGAGCCCAACATCCTTTACCGCAAGATTGAGCAGCTTGCTGGCATCCGCTTCCGGCCTCTTGTACCGGAGTTTCAGCGTCAGCAGCTCTCCGCTGTCGGCCGCGTCGCTCGGGTCCGAGGGTTTTTGGTACTTGAGCGGGTCCGTGCCGGGAATTTCCACCTCTACGCCGGCCGGCACCAGCTCATAGAGTGCTGTCACGGTGTGGCCCGATCCCATCTCTCCCGCGTCCTTGGTATCATCGTTGAAATCCTGATCCTTCAGCAGCCGGTTCTCATAGCCGATGAGCCGGTAGGCCGCCACCTGCGCAGGGTTGAACTCCACCTGGATCTTCACGTCCTTGGCCACCGTGACAAGGGTTCCGCCCATCTGATCCACCAGCATCTTCTTGGCCTCGGTGATGGTGTCGATATAGCCGTAGTTGCCGTTGCCCTTGTCCGCGAGCTTCTCCATTGTGGAATCCTTGAGATTCCCCGTGCCAAAGCCAAGGATCGTGAGGAATATGTTGCTTTTGGCCTTCTCCTGGATTAGGCGCACCAGATCCCCTTGATTGGTGACGCCGACATTGAAGTCGCCGTCCGTTGCCAGAATGACCCGGTTGATGCCATCGGGAATGAAGTTCTTCTGCACCACATCATAGGCCAGCTCGATCCCCTCGCTCCCGTGGGTGGTGCCGCCGGCCGAGAGTTCCTCCAGGGCAGAGAGGATATAGACCTTGTTCTCCGGCTGGCAGGTGGTGGAGGGCAGCACCAGCCCCGATGCCCCGGCATAGACGGCGATGGCGACCCGGTCTTTCTCATCGAGATTCTGCACCAGCATCTTCATGGCCCGCTTCAGCAGAGGGAGCTTGTCCGGATCGTTCATGGAGCCGGAGACATCGAGCAGAAAGACGAGATTGCTCGGCTTTGTAGCGATCTCCGGCATCTCCTCTGCGGCCAGACCGATCCGCAGCAGTCGATGCATCGGGGTCCAAGGGCACTCGGCCGCTTCTGTGCTGATGGCAATGGGATAATCACCAATGGGATCGGGATAATCATAGACAAAATAGTTGACCATCTCCTCGATCCGCACTGCATCCTTGGGGGGGAGTTTTCCCTGGCGGATAAAGCGCCGGATATTGGCATAGGAGGCCGTATCCACATCGATGGAGAAGGTAGAGAGGGGATTTCGGCTCACCCGGAGGAACTCGTTTTCCGGGAGGTATTCATAGGATTCGGTGTTCATCTCCTGCTGAGGGCCCGGTTCTGCCGCGGTAAGCGCCATCGGCTGTATCGCACCCGCGGGAGCGGAAGCCTTCTCCGCATCGAGCATCATATGATCACGGCCACACGCGGCAATGGCCAACAACAACAACATTCCCCCAAGAATCCACAGTTTTTTCATCGTTTGTTCCTCCGGTTTTTGCTCTCGGTCTTCATTAGCTCTCTCGATGCGGCAATGCATCGGTCCCTCTCTCTATAATCAAGGGATCATCCGGGCTTTCCTTCTCAATCTCTCTGAAAATCGATGGATCGTCAATAAAAACTTTTTCGGAAACATCACCCATTCTCGCTATTCTCCTTTCGAAAAAGATCGATCCTTTTGGTAATGTCTCTTTTTTGGAGGGGATTGGCAAGAGAGAAAATCTGAGCCACTGAGATTTCAGCAGTTGCTGAAAAATATTCGGATGATGTTGGGATGGCGATCCAAAGAGGAGAACAAAAAAAAGCAGCTTAAGGAGGAAGGTTTTCCCCTCAAAGCTGCTTTATTGAAATCTGCTGAGGCTGTCCGATCCGGTAATCCATTCCGATTATAAAATCGGTGGAATACCAGATCGGAGATGGTTCAAAAATCAGGATGCAGGAGTCGGCTCCGGAACAAGGGCCGGGGGCTGCTGGACATTCTCCAGCATGGACCGGATTCCCTCGATCTTCCTTTCGATCAGTTCGGCTTTGCTGGTCCGCTTGAGATCGAGCAGGTCGTTACTGTCAAAGGCCGCGGCCTGCTCCAGGTAGGCAAGCGCCTCTTTGAGACCGGCTTCGGTGCCCCGCGTTGCTGCGATATCGGCTTTGTTCATGAGAATGATCAGCCGGAGATCCTTCATTTTGGAGAAGGCCAGCTTTGCATTGCCTTTTGTCGAATAATCCACGGCTCGATTCAGATTCTTCTCGACCGCATCGTAGTTCGGTGTGCCCGGGGCCACGAGAATGGCATCGGCTTTGTTGATATAATAGTCGAACGCGAGCGGATAGACATCTTCCCGGCTGTAGATCGGCTGAAGGGTCGCAGGCGCGCTGACATCGGGAAGACGGACCACCCGCTCTTTTCCGAGCGGTGCGAAATTGCCTTTCCAGATCTCCAGTCCCTGGTCGGTCGGGGCCAGATAGTATTTGGAAGCATTGGAGAAGCTGGCCCAGAGGATCAGTGCAAAGATAACTGCAAGACTGGCCGCAAAGAATTTCATCGTGGTTTCCATCGGATCCGATCCTTTCTTAACGGTTGGGGGATGTACGGCTTCTCTGGTTTCAACATCTTCTTCTGCTGCTGCTTCTTCCGCCTTCTTCTCCTCGACGGCCTCTTCCAAAGCCGGTTCTCCAGGCGCGGTCTTGACCTCTTCTGGAACCTCGGTCTTCTGATCCACCACCTCAGCTTCCGGAACTTCCGCTGCTTGTGGTCTGGGCGGGATATCGCTCAGATCGATCTTCTGTAGCAGAAGAGAGCGGATTCTTTCGGCATCAGAGCCTGACGCAATGGGCGGCGCGGTAAAGTCCCGCTCGGCCGGCCGCGTCGGTTTGAAAGGAGAAGAGGGCTTCCAGGCATCGAATCGCTTTCGGAGCAGTTCCGTCTGGGAGACAGCTTTGGGCGGTTCGGCCTCCGGTTCCGGTGCTTTGGACTCCGGTTCCGGTGCTTTCTCTTCCGGTGGCGGCGCTTCGGCCTCCGGTTCCGGTGCTTTCTCTTCCGGTGGCGGCGCTTCGGCCTCCGGTTCCGGTGCTTTCTCTTCCGGTGCTTTCTCTTCCGGCGGCAGCGCTTCGGCCTTGGGCGGCGGTATCGGCTGAACCGGCTCCACATCGCTGAGATCGAACTTCTTCATGAGAAGAGAGCTGATACGCTGACCATCCTCGCCGGCCGCAAATGGCGGCGCGGTAAAGTCCCGCTCGGCCGGCCGCGTCGGCTTGAACGGAGAAGAGGGTTTCCATGCGTCGAATTTTTTCTGCAACAGCTCCCTTTGGGAGACGATCTTCGGCGCCTTCTCCTGTTTCTCCTCCTGATCCTTTCCCTGATCCTTTTCAAGGGCCTGTTCAGAGACCGGTTCAGAGACCGGTTCAGAGACCGGCTCCTTTTTCGGGGGCGCCGGGGCTTTCTCCTCCTCCTTCTCTCTGGCGGACGCCTCTCTCTTTTGGGAAGCCGGCGCCGCCTCGCTCAGATCAAACTTTTTGAAGAGCAGGGGCCGGACATCTTCTGCCATCTCTTCCGGCACAAAGGGCGGTGCGGTCACATCCTTTTGTGCATGATCGGCTGCCGGAGGCGTGTAGAGCGTTTCCGGCTGCCAGGTGTCGAACTTCTTTGCCAAAAGCTCTTTGATCGTCGGCTTCTTCCTGGCAGCGGGCTTCTTCTTTGCTGCCGTCGATTTTGCCTGTGTACTTTTGGGCTTTGCCGTTGTTGTTTGTTTCTTTGTCGTGCTCTTTGTCGTCGTCTTCTTCTTTGTTGTGCCCTTTTTCTTGGAAGTCGTTTTTGCCATAAAATCCCCTTTAAAAAATTAAGCAAAAAAACAATTGACTTATGTACTGATATTCATAGACAATGCACTATATCGGAACCGGTATTCTTTGTAAACATTTTTTTCGGCAGAACAGAGCAGCAAGCGTTTATGGCCATCCCTTTTCAACCGACACTCAAAGATATCACCCTTAAACCCTATCGCTTCGATTTTACCTTTGATCCCCTCTGTGTGGGGGTGGATAATATCCGCCATGATGTCCGTGTAAGCGGGGATTTCCAAAAAGCTGCCGATAACCTCATCCTCCAACTCATTGTCCGGTATGCCCGGATCGAGGATCTGCTGGAGATCGATACCTGCCGGGACGAATTTCAAAGGGAGAAGGCGCATTTCAAAGGTCACTGCCGTGAGGTGCTGCTTCACGGACTGCATACGGCCAAGTCGAAGCGGCAGGTCCACATCGACTATCTTGCACAGATGGCCGTGACCAAGATCATCACCAAAGCCCTTTGGAAGTGCTTCGACAAGATGGCCTATCAATTGAAACACCGCATCCGGGCTCTGGAGGTCTCCCATTCTCCGGAAAAGGCCGTCGCCCTCAAAGACCGCTATTCCCGGATCTCCCAGAACAAAGAGGCCTTTCTAGGCCGGGTCGGTGGCCGGATGTTCGCCTATGTCTCGGAGGTGAACCGATCTTTAGATCCGCTTCGGGAGACCAATTTCGGAGCGGATCATCTTCTCCCTGATGATTATTTAGCCAATCCCATGCTGCTTGTAAAGGATTCATTTTCGGATTTTTTCATGCTGGAGGAGTATGGGATTCTTCTGGGACGGCGGATAGAGGATGCAGACCGTTATCAGGGGCTGATTTGGACTCTTCGGGGGCTCTTGGGCCGGATCTGTCGAATGGATGAGAAACGGGAGGGAATTGTCTGGGCCCCGGAAGATCCAAAACTCCAGCGGCAAATCGACAACTGGATCAAAAATGAAGAGAATATCGATCTGCTGTTCGATGTCTATACCACTCTGGAGCGGTATCGGCAGAAGAAAAAGCAGAAAGTACCGACATCTGAACTGGCTCAGCTCAGACGAATGGCCAGAGGGCAGAGGCGGCGGCTTGAATTCTTCTATCACTGTCTCAATCGGCAGACCCTGCCGCCGGCATCGGCCGATGAGGAGGGGGAAAACGGATTTTTGGAATTTCTGCCGGGGATGAAGGAGAAGCGATCGGGCCGCTCTCTGCCGCTCTTTCGAAGATGCCGCATAACCATAAAGGACTGGTTTGCCGGCAGCGGACTCTTCAAGCTCATTGCCGCAGCCGATGCCATTCTGCCCTTCTACCGCCGGTATTGTCCGCCCCTGAGTCCGCAAGTGGTCCGTCAGTTTCTCATCAACAGAGCCGCTCGCAAAGAGGTGAAAAGCCGCCTGAACCGCCTGCGCCGCTTCTATAACCGCTCCTTTTCCCTGCGCCCCCTGAAAAAGGCCGCAAGATCCATCCGCTGGTCCCGGCCCGAGACCCGAAAGAAGAGGCTGGTCACATTTTTAAAAAATTTTGTCCGATTTCACCGGGATTACCAGAGCAGCAAAATGATCCGCCAGTGCCTGTCGGAGATCCATCTGCTCTCCGATGAAAAGATGATCGCCCTCTCCCGGACCAACAATACCCTCTATGAGTTTCTGCTGCCCCACGAGCGATCCGCAGCCGAGCATCCCATCGTGGGCCATGTGGTGATCAAAGCCGATGTCCGGGGCTCCACCGATATCACCCATAGGATGATGGAAAAAGGGCTCAATCCGGCCTCCCATTTCAGCCTCAATTTCTTCGATCCCATCTCCGAGATCCTGGATGATTATGATGCGGAGAAGATCTTTGTGGAGGGGGACGCGCTGATCCTGTCGATTTTCGAGCGGGAGAACAATCCGGATGAGGGATACAGCGTGGCCCGGGCCTGCGGGGCCGCCATCCGAATTCTTTCGGTGGTGCAGCATTACAACGAACGGAACCGGAAACACGATCTGCCGGTGATCGAGCTGGGCATCGGGATCTGCTATCGGAATGCGGCCCCGGCCTTTCTCATGGACGGCACCCATCGAATCATGATCTCATCGGCCATCAATCTGGCGGATCGCCTTTCCGGGTGTTCGAAAAAACTGAGGAATCGGACGGATATCCCGAAAGGCCTCTTCCGCCTCTTTGTCTATCAATCCGTTTCCGATGCCGATATGGGCGAGACCGCGGATGATCTGCTGCTGCGATACAATGTCAACGGCATCGAGCTTCATCCCGGGGCATTTGAAAAGCTTTCAGAGGAGATCGATCTCAAGGAGGTGCGCATTCCGCTTCAAAACGGGGAGAAGCATAACCCAAGATTTTTCACCGGCCGATTTCCCTCTTCGGCCGGATTCTATCAGCCCCTGATCATCTGTGAGGCCCGGATTCCGAAGATCTCCGAAGAGAATATGAAATCGAACTGGTTGACCCAAAGAAAGTATTATGAGGTCTGCGCAGATCCGTCCCTGTATGCATGCATCAAAAAGATTGCAAAGGAGAGAAATGCTGGATAATATTGACTGCGGAAGATTTGGATGATCGATTTCAAAAAAAAATTCGAAGAGGGGCGCGATTTCCTCGAAGAGGGCGTCTGGCAGATCCGGCGGCAAAAGCTTCCGAAGAGCAGGTCATATCCTTTGAAGCTGCTGCGGATTCTGATTCTGGCGGTTCGCGGATTTATCCGAAACGACTGCCCGGTGCGGGCATCCGCGCTCACCTTCTACACGATCCTTTCGGTGGTGCCGCTGCTGGCAATGGCCTTTGGCATCGCCAAGGGGTTCGGGTTCGAAAAACTGCTGGAAGAGCAGATTTCACCCTATTTTCTGGGCCAGGAGAATCTCTTCGACCGGGTGACGCTGATGGCCCGGAACATGCTGGACCAGACCAAAGGCGGCGCCATCGCGGGGATCGGTCTGCTGGTGCTCTTCTGGTCTCTGGTCAAGGTGATGAGCCATATCGAAAGATCGATCAACAAGATATGGGAGGTTCCGGCACAGCGCTCCTGGCGCCGGCGCCTCAGCGACTATATGACCATCATGTTTCTTTTTGTGGTGATCCTGATTCTATCGGGCAGCCTCAACGTCTATATCACCGCGCAAGTGACCCGGATCGCAGAAGATGTCTCTCTGCTGATGCTCTTCAACCCCTTCATCTTCTTTCTGCTCAAGCTGATCCCCTATGTCCTCTTCTGGTTTCTGCTGACGATCATCTACATCATCATTCCCAATACGACAGTTCCCTTTACCGCGGCCATCTTCGGCGGCGTGGTCGGCGGAACCATGTATCAGGGAGCCCAATGGGGCTATATCCGGTTTCAGGTGGGGGTGGCCAGCTACAATGCGATCTACGGAAGCTTTGCCGCGCTTCCCCTCTTTCTGGTCTGGCTCCAGTTGAGCTGGATGATCCTTCTGATGGGGGCTCAGCTCTCCTTTGCCTACCGGAATGCGGACGCATACGAGTTCCGGCCCAAGGTCGCGCCCATCAGCACCGCTTTTCGGAATCTGCTCGCCCTGCGGACCATGCATCTGATCACCCATGCCTTTCAAAAGGGAGAGCCGCCCCTGTCGGCCTATGACCTGGCCAATCTGCTGGAGAGCCCGCTCAATCCGGTGAAGAGCATCCTGGACGATTTCGTTGGCGCGGGGATCCTCTCGGAAGTCCTGGGGGATGGAGAGGAGACGGTCGCGTATCAGCCGGCAAGGGATATCAAGATCTTCACCATCCGCTACATTATCGATGCGCTGGATCACCACGGCACCGAAGACATCCCCCTGCGCCAGACGGCCGAGCTGAAGGCGCTCTCCAATTCCATGAAACAGTTCAAGGAGGAGATGCGGGGATCATCGGCCAACCGCCATCTCACCGATATCTGACGAGAAGGGCCTTCTTCATTCCAGCTCGTCTCGGGCCTGTTGGGCCAGAACCTTCTCTTTGTGTCCTGCAAAATAGGTCTTCCGCAGGCTTCCCGCGATCACCGGAAGGGTATGGAGCGGGGGCGGCCGGAAGTCGAAGACTATGTCGAGAAATGCCGCGGTGATCCGAAAGGTGGCCCCCCAGAGGATCTCGGTCTTCTCCCCTCGGGTATGGACAAAACAGGGAAAATCATCCTGCCTTCGGTCCTCCTGCCCCACATAGGTCACGCGATAGCTCGCATACCGGCTCGGGTCCAGCAGGTGGCGCAGGGGAATCCGGACGATCTTTTCCACCTCCCAGTTGGTGGTGAATGCGGCTTTGGGGGATACCCACCCCACCATCGGATAGATTGCCCGCCGGAACAGGATCAGCCGCTGAGGAGGCAGCCCCCCCAGAAAGCGCACCCGAAAAGGGTTGAGCCGCATCTCCTCAAAGCTCTCCCGGAGGCCCGTCGCCAGCAGCAGGGCAAGCTTTTGGGCCCGGTTGGGCCATCTCATCCGCCACATCCGCCAGTAGGGCCATCTTCCCGAGGGAACCAGGGGAAGCCGGAGAAGCTTGGACAGATAAAAGTCGTAACAGGGCTCCACTCCGCCGCCGGGGCAGCAGAGATCACCGGGCTGGCGCACCTGTTGGGATCGCTTGTTCAGAATCAGGCACGGCTCGAAAGCGCTTCCCCTGCATTGGGATCCCAGCAAAAACATCACCGATGAGGGGATGGCCTTCTCTTCAAACCCGTTTTCCGGAAAAAGGATCTCGGGCCTCCCCTTTTCCGCGAGGGTTTTAAGGATATGATTTTGCAGATCCCAAGGATCTTTTATAAAAGAATCTTTTATAATCGGATACATCTGTCCTTTCATGGGGAGTGCCCTTTTTCGGAGTGGGCAAAATCGATTTTGCGCACTCAGGTTCCCGAGACAATGGCCTTTGCGGGAATGAGCCCGGTCGCGCTGGCAGAGACGATGTTTCCCGCGACCCCGGGCCCGTCGCCGGCCACATACATCCCTTTGATCCGGGTCTGGAGATGGTTGTCCGTCTCCACCTGCGTGGCAAAGAACTTGATCTCGGGTGCATAGAGAAGGGTCTCGTCATTGGAGACCCCCGGCACCACGCAGTTGAGCTTCTCCAGCCCTTCGGCCAGGTTCCGGACGATCCGCTCCGGCAGGGCCATCGCGATGTCACCGCAGACCGCATGGGTGAGGGTCGGCTCGATATAGCCCTTCCGGACCCGGTTCCAGGTGCTTCTTCTGCCCCGCTTGAGATCCCCGAGCCGCTGGAGGATCGGCCTCTTTCCGCCGATGAGAGATGCCAGGTTGCCGATGGCCTCGCCGTATGCCTGATTGTCTGTGACGGGTTCGGTCAGCACCACCTTGGAGAGGAACGCGAAGTTGGTGTTCTCCGATTTCCGGTCCCGGTAGGCATGGCCGTTGACGCAGACAAAGTGCCGGTAGCTCTCCTGTGAGACAAAGCCGCCGTGGTTGGTGCAGAATGTCCGGGTGCTGTCGTCGTATTTCTGGGTCTGGATAAAGAAGGTGGGATCATAGATGACGTCGCAGAGGTCCTGCATGATATCGTTATGCACCTCCACCCGCACCCCCACTTCGATGCCCCGGTGGGAGAGGCCGATGCCGTTCTTCTCCGCGATCCGCGCCACCCAGTCCGCACCGACCCGGCCCGGGGCAAGGATCACTTTAGGGGCATGATAGGTTCCCTTGTCCGTGATGATCCCTTCCACTGCGCCATCTTTGGTAATGAGATCCTCTGCTTCTTCAGAGGTTTGAAAGACTACGCCTTTGGATTGGATATACTCGGCCATCTGCGCGATATAGCCGGGCAGGGAATCGCTTCCCAGGTGCTTCTGTTTGATGATGAGAAGATCGACGCCGTAGCGCTTGGCCTGCTTGCGGATCTCTTTTGCCTTTTCCATATCCGTGGGATAGACAGGCCCGTCCATCCCAAAGCGGTTGAAGATCGCCTCGGTCTCGTCGATCAGGGCCTGGGATTCGGATCGGGGCATGAACTGGGTGAGGTCGGTCTTTCCCAGCTTATGGATGTAGTTGAGTTTTCCGTCCGAAAAGAGCCCCGCGCCGCCGATGCCGCAGAGGATGTTGCAGGGATCGCAGCCCCGGCAGTTGTGGGTGGTATTGACCGGACATTTCCTTTTGAGGGGCGGCTTTCCCTTCTCGATGACGAGGACCGAAAGATCGGAATGCTCGCAAAGATAATATGCGGCAAAGAGGCCGGCCGGGCCCCCGCCGACGATGATGACGTCGTAGGTGTTCTCTGGGGTTGCCATTATTGATTTTTATGCTCCGATAGTTGTCAATGGATGATGGCCTCAACTCTTTTTCATTGAAGAAAGAACGGCATACTCATTCATGACGGATTCTACAACAGATCTTGGCAGGATTGCAATCCTGTTCAAGCGGCAACACCTTACCGTTCATCAGCTCGTATCCGCTTCATCGGCACATACTTGTATTTCAATTCCGGGGTCAATTGCTGACACTCCTTCAGGATCTCCGGGGTTTTACGGGTCGGATATATCGGCATGATCCGCTGGTCGAATCTGCGCTGCTGCGAGTGGGTGAGGAAAAAGGTGTTGTGAAAGACATTGCGGGTGGTGTAGTGGGTTTTCATCCGTTTGAAGTTGATCCCCAGCAGTTTGGCGGAATAGATCGTAAAATCCTCCCCGAGCGGCAGCCACATCCGCCCGCGATTCATGCCAAAGATGAAAGAGTGGATAAATCCGCCATTCTGCTGTTGAATCGTATAGTATAGCCACATGCCGGCGGTGGTCCTGAAAAACCGGTCATCATCCTCCATAAGCCCGCCCTCTTCAGGCGGCTGCATATTCTTGCGCGCGGCCGAAACCGCCGCAGCCAGGGAGATGGCAAATTCGGTGAAGTGTTTGGGTGCATAGCACCGGAGCAGGCGGCGAAATTTCAGAAGCCACCGAATAAGCAGCAGTGCAACAATGCCGATGATGATCCACCAGATCATAGTTCAGTGTTCCGTCGGGGTTGTATGTCACTCATCCTTTTTTCTATTCGGGTTTTCTATTCGGGTTTTCTATTCGGGTTCATTTTCCGGTTTTGCCCCCCGATTCTCATTTCAGGCAGCACTTATTGTACTTCTTCCCGCTCCCGCAGGGGCAGGGTTCGTTCTTGCCGATCTTTTTCTTCTTTTCGACCATAGAAGCCGATGTCTTTTTCTCGACCTCGGGGAATGGGAGGGTCTTTGGCTTCTTTTTATCAACGCGGAAACATGCCCAATGCGCCAGCTCATCCTCGGCATCCCGAATCAGGGAATATTCTCTATCGGCAGTAAATTCCGCCAATACGGCTTTCTTGTCCCGGTGTAAGGTCTTTTCCACATCTTCAAAGCCCATGAAGAAATCATCCACCAGATCATCCTGGAATGCCTTTACAATATCTTCATAAAGTTCTTCAGGATACATCTTCATGCTTAGATACACCAGGATATTCCAGACATGGGAGAAGGTTCTTTCCAGCCTGCCGTCGAAGAGTTCTTCGAAATAATCCATGATCTCTTCACGGGATTTCTCATTGTGCGCGTAAAGACCGCTGAAAGTAGAGAGTGCCGCGCTCCGGACATACTCATCGATTTTTCGGTTCTCGATCCGTTGTTTGAGGGATTGGTCATCTCCATTATAAACGGAGAGCAGAATCCGGTTGAGATCCTCCGTCACCAGATCACCCGTCAGATCAAGGGCCATCTCACCGGGAACCGAAAAGAATTCTATGATCAACGGAAATGCCCGTTTTTCCCGGAACTGCGCCAGCAGATACATGGCATAGATATGCGCGAAATAATCCGGTTCTTCATACAGTTTTTGCATGTTATCCGTTGCATACCGGAGGATCTCCAGTAGATGCGGTGTGATTTGGGCCTCTTTTATCACGGCTTCCTGTAAGGCATTGCGGGGGAAGTAGCCTCTGTTGCGCTCCAGTTCCTTCAATATCTCTTCTATGGTCATCGGGGCCGATATCCTTTCTTCTCCTGCGCGTTTTCCGCTGCATTTCTGAATTCTTTCGGGACACATATCCGTCATCGGCAAATGATCCGGAATCCGCATCCCGGATACGGCAGACCGCTTCAACATCCGAAACAGCGTTCATGGCGGATTCTACAACAGATCTTCACCGGATTGCAATCCTGTTCAACCGGCAGGGTCTATTCTCTTGATTTCAAAGGTATCGGATGGTATTAAAAATCATGGGATGAATATCTTTGAATACAAAGGCGGAGACGGATATGAAAAAATTTACGATACCGGCTTTCAAGAAGGAACTGGCCAAAAAGACCAAAGCGGACCTGATCCAGGAGATTTCAACATTATGTCAGAAGTTTCCGGGGGTCAGGGAGTATTACAAGGCCCAGAGCGAGGATGTGGGAGACATCGTCAAAAAGTACAATGAGATCATCGAAAAGGAGTTTGTGGAAGGCAAGACCAGAGGCTGGCCCAAAGCAAGGCTGCCGGTTGCCAAAAAGGCTGTCAAGGATTTCAAAGGTTTAATCGATGATCCCGAATTGGTTGCCGATGTGATGTTCACTTTTGTGGAAAGCATATCCGATTTCAACAAGGAGTTCAGTGTCGATGAGGAAGAATTCTATGTGGCGCCGGAGAATATGTTCGAAGAGGCCCTTAAGCTGTTGAAAAAGGAGAAGCTCCTGGACAGATTCGAAGAGAGGGCCTATGAAATCGTGGATAATGCCACCGACGGATACGGACATCAGGATACGCTTCGGGAGTATTATGAGGATTTCTATGGGGAGTTTCCCCGGTAAGATGCCGGGGGAAGGAGGCCCCGGCAAAAAGAGAAGCGGCCGGAAGACGGGCGATATCTTTCTTCCCGTTTTCCGGTCCTGCACCCCCATCCTCATTTCAGGCAGCACTTCTTGTACTTCTTCCCGCTCCCGCAGGGGCAGGGTTCGTTTCTGCCGATCTTTTTCGTCTCTCTGACATAGGGCTGCTGTGGGGGTTCTTCTTCCTCCTTGGGAGAGGATTCGGGATTTGGGGAAGGAAACGACTCCTCCTTTGTTTTGAACAATGCCTCATTCTCCAATTCGCTGATGGTATCCCCGATCAGAGAATATTCGGGGTTCTCCTGCAATTCGAGGATGACCTGCTCTTTTCCTTTTTCCAGGGCTTCTTCAACCATATCAAAGGGCATGAGAAATGTTTCGATCAGTTCATCACGGTATGCCTTTTCAATCTCTTCGAGAAGCTCTTCCGGATACAGCAGCGTGCTTCGGTCTACCAGGACATTCCAAGTGTAGAACGGGGTTCTTTCGAATTTCTTGTCGAAGAGTTCCTTGAAATAGCCGATGATCTCCTCACGGGATTTCTCCCCAACCGCCACGAGTACACAGAGGGCACTGATGCCGGCCGATCTTACGAATTCGTCCACATTCTCATTTTCGATCAATTCTTTTATCAGACTGGTATCGCCGTTGCAGACCGATGCCAGAATTCTGCCCAGATCCCCTGTAATGATGTCATTGGCAAAATCAAAGGCAATATCTTCCGGAATCTTGTACAGCTCTGCGATCAGCGGATAGGCGCGCGGTTCCCGGAACTGCGCCAATAGAAACATGGCGTAGTTGTGCGCAAAATAGTGCTTGTCTTCCCGCAGGATCTTTGGATGATCCATTACATATTGAATGTTCTTCAACAGTTCCGGTGTGATCTCCGCCTGCTTTTCAACGGCTTCTGCCAGGGCTTCGCGGGGGAGATAGCCTCTGTACCGCTCCAGTTCCTTCAAGATCTCTTCTACTGTCATACCGGCTCTGGTCCTTTTTTGAAGTTCATGAAGTCCACTCACTCCTACTCCATCGGCTCATATTCATATTTCAATTCCCGGCTCGATCGCCGGCACTCCTTGAGGATCTCCGGGATTTTACGGGTCGGATATATCGGCATGATCCGCTGGTCGAATCTGCGCTGTTGCCTGGGGGTGAGGCAAAAGGTGTTGAGAAAGATATTTCGATCCGTATAGCGGGTCTCCATCCGTTTGAAATGGATGCCCA
>JAABSZ010000173.1:0-8292 GCA_011390135.1 Desulfobacteraceae bacterium
CGACCCCGGAGACACCGGCAGAACCGCCGCGGGGATTGACCGATGCCTTGGGGATAATCTCTTTGGAACATGTGGGAAAGAACCTCTTCGACTACCTGGTGGTCGTCGATTCCGAGAAGACGGTTCGGGAACTCTCTCCGGATTTTACGGCTTTGAAGCGGGTTCCGGCCCGGGGAATCATCGTGACCGCGCGGTCCGATGGTTCCGATTTCGACTTTGTCTCAAGGTTTTTTGCACCGGCCGCAGGGGTCAACGAAGACCCGGTAACCGGATCGGCCCACTGCTGTCTTGGCCCTTACTGGAGCCGCCAACTGGGAAAGAAGCAGTTGACCGGATATCAGGCATCGGCCCGGGGCGGTCTGGTGCAGGTTCATGCTGCCGGAGACCGGGTGCAGCTCGGGGGGAAGGCCGTAACCGTAATGAAAGGAGAGTTCTTTGCAGATCATTGACCTGAGCCACACCCTGCGGCCCGATATGCCGGTCTATCCGGGGGATGCGCCCCTCTCCCTCACGCCCGAGAGTACCATCGAAGTGGCCGGATTCAATGTGATGCGCATCAGCTTCAACTCCCACACCGGAACCCATCTCGATGCCCCTGCGCACAAGATCCGGGGCGGAAAAACCCTTGGGGATCTTCCGCTGGATCGGTTCATGGGAAAGGCTGTGGCTGCGGATCTCACGGAAATCCGGGGGCCGTCCATTGACGTGGCAGATATCAATCATCTCGCTTCCGATCTCGAAGAGTGCGAATTCCTGCTGCTCCGCACCGGCTGGAGCCGCTTCTGGGGCAGGGATGCCTATTTTTCGGGCTTTCCCGCGCTGTCGGAGGAGGCCGCGGAATGGCTCTGCGGCTTTGGGCTCAAAGGAATCGGCGTCGATACCTTGTCCGCGGATCTGAGCGACTCCGATGATTTCCCGATCCACAACCGGCTGCTGGGAAAGGGTATGGTCATCATCGAAAACCTGACGAATCTCGACCGGCTGCCCCCCTCGCTTTTCACCTTCTGCTGTTTTCCTATGAAGATCGAAGGCGGGGACGGCTCGCCGGTTCGGGCAGCGGCCATCCTTTCATAGATCTCATCGTTTAGAAATATGGGGTACAGGTTGAAAAGAAAAGGAAAAACGTCGTTTTAAAAAATGGAGATAATGGAATGAGCAACAATAAAATTCCGGTAATGGATTCTATTCAGGAATTGGCAGATTTCTGGGACAGCCATGACGTTACCGATTACGAAGATGAATTGGAAGAAGTCAGTGAAGCGGTCTTTAAGCACAAATCCCTTCTGAAAGTTGATTTGCAGCCTGATGAAATCCAAACCGTTAAAAAAATTGCTGCTTTAAAGGGATTGTCGTGTGATGAATTGATCCGAAATTGGATCATTGAAAAAATTCATGCTCAATAATCCGAGATCAGAAATCTGATCCATTGATTGATTTGCCGAATTCGCTGAAATGGTACAACCATAAAAAACCATTATTCATTTTCAATAGAATGATTCAACACGAGATAATAATGCCGACAAATGAAACATCCATATTCGACCTGAGCCCACCGGAGAAGCTTCAATTGGTTGAAGATCTTTGGGATGATCTTGCAGCTACACCATCGGAGATACCGGTGCATAAATGGCAAAAGCAGGAGTTGGATCGTCGAAGATCCAATTTGATGAAGAATCCGGCTTCAGGGCTTTCATGGGAGGAAGTCAAACAGAGAATACGAAGCCGCTATGGCCGCTGAATTAATCATCGCTCCGGAAGCACAACAGGATATCGATGAAGCCTATAGCTGGTATGAAGATCGCAGGTATGGTTTAGGGGAAGAATTTCTAAGCTGTGTGGATGCCGCTATCCAGAAAGTTTGCCGTACACCTGAACTCTATGCGAAGGCATATCATCAGTATCGACGAGCGCTGGTAAGAAGATTTCCATACGCGATCTTTTACGAGTACAACGAAGAAAAGGTTTTCGTTTACAGCATATTCCATACCTCACAGAATCCGGAAAAGTGGAAAAAGCGCCTTATTTAAAAGGATGGTTACAGAAGGAATCCATTCGAAGTCTGGAAGGTTCGACCGCTCATCCCCGGCGATTCGCTGCTGTGAAACATTCCCTTCCCGCCATCTCCTTCCTTTCCGCGGGAGGCCGACGCCTGTTCCATCTCTTCATCGAAAGCCTGCTGCCGACCCGGTGCGCCATCTGCAGAACCTTCTATCGGCCGCGGCAGGAGCAGAGCGCTTGCCCCTCTTTTCCCCCGGGATTTTCACCGGATACCTTTCCGGAGGATCTTTCCGAGGCGGACATGGCGCTCCTTTTCCGGGAAGTGATGGCGCCACATCTCTGCAGCGCATGTGCGGGCAGATTCACGCCGATCACTCCGCCCTTCTGCCCGGTCTGCGGGAAGATGTTCAAGAGCAAAGCAATCGACAGCCATATCTGCGGAGCCTGCATCAAATCAAAGGAGCATTTCACCCAGGTCCGCGCAGTCGGGATCTACGACGACACTCTTTTAGAGGCCATCCATCTCTTCAAATACAGACACAAGACCCGCTTTGCAATGCCGCTGGGCCGGCTGCTCTTTACGGAATTTCTACGCCACTGGACGCCGGACGATATCGACCTGGTGGTTCCGGTTCCGCTTCATATCCGGCGGTTCCGGCAGCGAGGCTATAATCAGGCATACATGCTGGTTCACGAATGGGAGCGAATGGCAAAAGCTGCAGGAATTGAGATGTCCGACATGGCGATCGCCCGGGATCTGCTGGTTCGCACCCGATATACACCGCCGCAGGTCAGGCTGCGCCGGCAGGAGCGCAGACTCAATATCCGGGGCGCATTTGAAATTTCACGGCTGGAAAAGGTTCGGGAAAAGCGTATCCTGCTGATCGACGATGTCTTCACCACGGGCGCGACCGTTGAAGAATGCGCAAAGGTTCTGATGAAAGATGGCGCGGCTTTTGTGGATGTGCTGGTGCTTGCGCGGGTGGATATCAGTTGAATCCGGCAAAACGCTGCTGCCCCGCACAGGGAACTCTAATCTTGGCAACAAAGGAGGAACATATGCCGAAAAGATTTTTAATTCTTTTATTATTTTTCACCATATTCCTCTTCCTTTCAGCAAATAACGCAACAGCCAAAATGTACAAATGGGTCGATGAAAAAGGCGTCACCCATTTCAGCGACACCCCTCCGGAAACCGACCAGGAACTGGAAACGATCCGGACGCCCAATTACCCACCCGCGAAGAAAAGGGAATCGGAGAATCAAAACCCTGCTTCAAAGAGGCCGCCGAATGCCCGAAAACAGGATCAGCAACCGGAAAAACGATCAGACAAAGTCGAAATATTCATGACAAGCTGGTGTCCCTATTGCAAAAAAGCCATAGCCTTTTTCAAATCCAACGGCATCCCGTTCAAAGAGTATGACATTGAAAAAGACCCAAGAGCCAAGAAGAGAATGGAGGCTTTGGGCGGTAAAAAGAGCGGCGTTCCGTTCATCGTGATCAACGGCCAGATTATCAGAGGATACAGCCCCTATCACTTTAAACAGGCTTTAGGGCTATGATGAAGATCTTTTTCTCGAAAGAAGAAACACCGTCTGCGGGATTCCTGGTTTTTTAACCTCCTACCTCTTCCGAGAGGATACCCATTGAATCTGCAAAGATCAACCGCCCCGCAGACGATCCAGCCGGAGCCGCTGCCGCTCGTCAAAGAGCCTTCGTGCCCCGAGCCAGACCGCGGTCATGGTCCCGAACCCCGTGCCGCCCGCAATCAGGAACATGATCAGGATCTGATACTTCACCGCCTCCATCGGTGGGCTTCCGCCGAGGATCTGGCCCGTCATCATCCCCGGCAGGCTGACGAGGCCGGCCGCGGACATGGCATTGATGATGGGAATCAACCCGCCCCGGATGCTCTCCCGCCGGATGTCGCCGATGGCCTCTTTTGCATCCTGACCCAGCATGAGCCTTCCCTCGATGATCGTCCGCTGGTCCCACGCAGTCATGGTGAGCCGGTCCAGACCGATGGAGATCCCGTTCATGGTGTTGCCCAGCAGCATTCCCAGCAGCGGGATGGCATATCTCGGCTCGTACCAGGGGTCGATGTCGATGATGACCGTCAAGGCCAGAAGGGTGATGGAAAAGGAGGAGATGCACATGGAGACGGTTCCCACGCCGAAACCCCAGAGACCGGAAAAACGCCGCTTCTGACGGCTCATCACCTCCCGGCCCGCGGCCGTCAGCATGACTGTTGCCACCAGGACAAGCCATGCCGGATGGACATGGGTGAAGAGGGCCTTCAGGACCAGGCCGATGAGCAGCAGTTGCAACGTGGTCCGGATCGCGGCAACCATCACCTGCCGCTCCAGCTTCAGGTTCATCCGCAAAGAGATGAGCGCGATTGCGATGATCAGCAGCCCGGCAATGGAAAGATCAAGAGGAGAAAGCGGAATCACCTGCATGGGCTGTAGGATTTCCTAAAGGGGTTCAAGGCCGGTCTTCAGGAGCCGGAATCGCCGGTCCGCAGCCCGCTCGATCTGGGAGATATCGTGGCTCACCCAGAGGATCGCGGGCCGCTTCTCGTTCCGGTAATCGCCTAAAAAATCCTCTACCCGCGCACCGCTTTCCGCATCGAGATTCGCGGTCGGCTCATCCAGCAGCAGCACACTGGGGCCGTTGGCCAGCATACGGATCAGGGAGAGGCGCTGCCGCTCGCCGCTGGAAAGCCTTGCGATCTGCCAGTCGAAGACATCCGGGGGAAATCCGAGACGCTCCAGTCCTTTCCATCCGTTCCGTGAAATATGGGGCTCCACCGTGTCGAACCACCATGCGCTCTCCGCAGGCAGCAGCCCCACCCGCTTTCGCCATTCCGGGGGCGGGATCTTTCCGGAATCGACGCCATCCAGCAGCACCCGCCCTTCATGAGGGTCCATATCGGCAACAGCCCTTAAAAAAAGGCTCTTCCCGATGCCGGACGTGCCGGTGATGCCGACGCACTCCCCCTGCGCCACCTCCAGATTCAGGGGGCCGATATCCTGGAAACGGAGGTCTTCGATCTTCAGCAAGGGGCCGCTTTCCTATGGCTTCGGGCCCGGAGGATCACCATCAGCACCGAGATAGCGGCCGGGGTCATGCCGTCGATCCGGGAGGCCTGCCCCAGAGATGCGGGCCGCACCGCCTCGAGCTTCTCCTTCAGCTCGTTGGAGAGGCCATGCACCCCTCGGTAGTCGAAGCTTTCCGGCAGCTTGATCCGCTCCAGGTTTCTGAATTTTTCGATCTCATCGGTCTGCCGACGGATGTAGCCCTCGTATTTGATCTCGATCTCGACCTGCCGGGAGACCTTTTCATCCACCCGCGACGGGGCCGGAGCCAGTCTTTCCACAGCACCATAGTCGAGCTGTGCCCGCTTCAGGAGCTGATCCATAGGGGCCGCCTCCTTGATGCGCGGAGTTCCCCGCTCTTCCAGATACGCGTTGACCCCCTCCGTGGACCGAACCATGCTCTTTTTCAGCCGCCCGATCTCGGCTGCGATCATCTCCTTCCGCTCCCGCACCTCCCGGATCGCATCGGCCGGGATCAACCCCAGCTCATGGCCCATCTCCATCAGGCGAAGGTCCGCGTTGTCCTCTCTCAGCATCAGCCGGTATTCCGCGCGGGAGGTGAACATCCGGTATGGCTCCTTGGTTCCCTTGGTGACGAGATCGTCGATCATCACCCCGATGTAGGCTTCAGAGCGGTTCAATATAAAGGGTGGCCGCTTCCGGACCCGGCAGGCAGCGTTGATCCCGGCCCACAAGCCCTGGGCCCCAGCCTCCTCATATCCGGAAGTCCCGTTGATCTGCCCCGCGAGGTAGAGCCCCTGCACCCGCTTGGTCTCCAGAGTCGGCTTCAACTGAAACGGATCGACATAATCATACTCGATGGCATATGCGGGCCGCATGATCTCGGCCGATTCCAGCCCCTTTACCGAGCGGACCACCGCCATCTGAATCGCCAGGGGAAGGCTGTTGCCCAGACCGCTTGCGTAGATCTCGTCGGTGTCGAGCCCCTCGGGTTCTAAAATCACATGGTGGCGCTCCCGCTGAGGGAATTTTACGATCTTGTCCTCAAACGAGGGGCAGTAGCGTGCGGAGACGCCTTTGATGACCCCGCCGTAGAGGGCAGAGTGTTTCAGGTTCTCCCGGATCAGTTCGTGGGTCCGCTCGTTGGTATAGCCCATAAAACTGGGGAGATTCGGACATTCCACCCTTTTGCTGAAAAAGGAGAAGGGTCTCGGCTCCGGATCGGAAGTGCCGGCTTGGAATGCGGAAAAGTCGATGCTCGATTTTTTCAGCCGGGGCGGGGTCCCGGTCTTCATCCGGCCCAGGGTGAAGCCCAGCTCCCGCAGATGCTCCGGAAGGCTGTATGCGGCAAACTCCCCTGCCCTTCCGGCCTGAAAAGAGCGGAGGCCGATGTGGATAAGGCCGCTCAGAAAGGTTCCGGTGGCGATGACAACAGCTTCTGCACCATATTCGTAGCCGGTCCCATCCACCAGACCGGCGATCCGATCCCCCTCCACCAGAAGCCGCTCCACCATCGCCTGCTTCAGATCGAGGTTCGGTTGCCGCTCGATCACCCCCTTCATGGCCCGGTGGTACAGGTTCTTGTCGTTCTGGGTTCTGGAGGAGTGAACCGCAGGCCCTTTTTTGGTGTTCAAGGTCTTGTACTGGATGGCCGACCTATCGGTGATCTTTGCCATCTCGCCGCCCAGCGCGTCGATCTCCTTCACGAGCTGCCCCTTGGCCATCCCGCCGATCGAGGGGCTACAGGGCATGGCCGCGACCTTGTCCAGATCGATGGCAAAGATCAGGGTCCTGCATCCCATTCGGGCTGCGGCCAGTGCGGCCTCACAGCCGGCATGGCCCGCGCCCACGACGATCACATCATATTTTTGAAAGGATCGGCCTGATTCCGGCAGCTCCGCTCTTCTTTTAATTCTTATCACAATTTTAATACCAGTCTTCCAGCACCAGCCCCTCAATCCGGGAAAATTCCCGGAGATTGTGTGTCACAAGGATTGCCTGATGGGCCATAGCAGTGCCGGCAATCATGATATCGAAAGGCCCGATCGGTACCCCCCTCTTTTCAAGATCCGCCCGGATACGAGCAGCCCATTGTGCCTCTTTTTCGCTGAAAGGAATAATGGACGAAGCAGCCATCATCCGGCGAAGCTGCTTGCGTCTTTTGTTTGGTGTCGAGAAAGCGCATCAGAACGGTTCTCGGGGAACATCTCCGCCCGCAGTATCCCGAATCTCTTCCAACTGCGGAAAATCCGGCCAAGCGCCGGCCAGTTCCCGAACCGATGCCGACCATTGTTCGGCTGTTTTCTCTTCGATCAGCCGCGCGATCCATTTGCTGACCGTCAGGTTCGATGCCTTTGCCGAAGCCTGGATTTTCCGCTCTGTCTCATCGTTTAAATCAATTGTAATTCGCCCCATTGTTATTATCCCTCCGGCTTTATGCCCACTAAGCACATTGAGATATGATATGGATATTGGCCAACCCTGTCAATAAAATCATGGACGGCCAGGCCCCTTTTCATCCACCACATTCATCCGCTCCGGGAGGGAAAAAGGCGATTCGGATCTTCTTTGCCTTTCAACCCGATGCCACCCTGTGATAAAAGGTTGAAAAGGCCGCCGGAGCCGGTGCGCCGTTGAAAACCGAAAACAAGGAGAACTCGACAAAAAAAGATGGCCAGGGGGAAAGATCAATGGCAGCTTTTTGGCCGGCCATTAAGAAGGGCTAACAAAACTATTGACAATTCGGTGAAAGATGTGGCAAAGATCGTAATCGAATGAGCGGACGTTCGGATTTTTCCGGGCGAACGCAGCAGAGGATCTGATCTCTTCCTTATGGGAAGCAGCAAATCGATATCAAGGGAAAAACCATCAACCGGAGGTAGAGCGTATGTCTTTAGTCGATTTTTACAAAGAGGCCATGGAGCTGAACACGATTCAGGATATGGGAAAACGGGAGACCGCTGCAAAGGATTTCTTTCAGCGGCTGAACACAGCCGATATGCCTGAGAAGTTCAACTGGGCAGTCGAAGTCTTTGAAGATCTGCATGTCAAACAGCGCGGGGATCAGCCGGCGCTGATCTGGACGGATCTGGCCACCGATGCCGAGCGGCAGTTCACCTATAAAGAGTTTGCCGCAAACGGGAACAAATTCCTGAACTTCGTCCGGAAGAACAATGTTCAAAAAGGGGACAACATGTACATGCTGACCCCCATCGTTCCCGAGACCTGGTTTGC
>JAABSZ010000174.1:0-8260 GCA_011390135.1 Desulfobacteraceae bacterium
AAATCGAGTGCCCGGGCTCCGATCCGGCCGTCCGGATTGAAGACGATGCTCGTGCCGTCAAAGAGGACAGAGTCGTTTCCGCCCACCTGATTGCCATAGACCAGCCGGATGCCGTACTTTTTGGAGATCGTACCGAGCATATGGAGCCGGAAGGCCCGCTTCCCGAGAAAAAAGGGAGAGGCCGAGACATTCAAGATGACATCGGCACCATCTCTTGCCATCTCCTCCACCGGATCGACCGGATAGTAGCGCCGCAGCTTGAATATCTCCTTGTCGTTCCAGACATCCTCGCAGACCGTCAGCCCCAGCCGGTGTCCCTTGTATTCCACCAGACTCAGGTCGTCCCCGGGTTCGAAGTAGCGCCGCTCGTCAAAGACATCATAGCTGGGCAGCAACCGCTTGAAGACCTTCTTGATAATCTTTCCGTCCTCGAATAGCGCGGCCGCGTTGTAAAGATCGTTCCCTTTGTCTCCGGGATTCGGCTCCACATAGCCGCAGAAGACGCCGATGCCCTGAATATTCGAGACCAGATGATCCAAGGTATCGAGATTGGCGCGGATGAAGTCCTTTTTCTCCAGAAGATCCCGTGTGGGATAGCCGGGAACGGCCATCTCGGAAAAGATCACGAGATCGCATCCCCTCTCCTTTGCATCCGCGGCATACCGGATGATCTTTTGGGCATTGTAATCGAAATCGCCTATGGTAGGATTGACTTGTGCAATAGCTATCTTCATGGTAATGTTGCCTTTCGATATCATAAGAACTCGCAGAAATCACTTTTGAAAAGAATCTTACCACAAGGATTTTTCAAGAGAAAGTCAAAACCGCAGGGCAGAAAAGATAAAGAAAGAATCGGAACGGATTTATGAAGATATTCGACAGCCATTGTCATCTGGATGATAGGACATTTAGAGAGGATCGGACAGAAGTTCTGGAAAAGATGGCGGCAGCAGGCGTTCTTGGGGCCATGACCGTCGGGATCACCCGGAGTAGTTCGGAAAAGGGCGTGAAACTGGCCCAAGCGCATCCCAATCTCTTTGCTTCTGTGGGGGTTCATCCTCATGATGCAAAGGCGTGCAGCGAATCGACCCTTTCGTACTTAAAGGAGCTGGCCGGCAATCCAAAGGTCAGGGCATGGGGCGAGACCGGGCTCGACTTCAACCGGATGTTCTCCCCTCAGGAGATTCAGGAGAAGTGGTTTCTCCGCCAGATCGAGATGGCAGATGAACTCGATCTTCCGCTGATCTTTCATGAGCGGGACAGCGGTGGGAGGTTTCTTTCGATCCTGAAAGAGACCCATCATCCTAAGCGGAGGGGCGTTGTCCACTGCTTCAGCGGAAACAAGGCCGAGCTGGAGGAGTATCTCGCGCTCGGATACCATATCGGCATCACCGGGATTATCACCGTCAAAAAAAGGGGCGCGGATCTGCGAAGCCTCGTGCCGATCATCCCGGAAGAGCGCCTTCTGGTGGAGACGGATGCCCCATACCTCACCCCGACACCGGAGCGGAACCATCATCGGAGAAATGAACCGGCATTTGTCAAGACCACGCTGTTGAAGCTTGCGGAGGTGCTGGGGAAAGATCCGGTTCTGCTGAGTGAAGTCGTCTGGGAAAATACCTGCAGGCTCTTTGATGTCGATCCTCTTTTGGGCAGCTCATGATCAAACAGATCACATTTCATCACTGGAAAAGCTTCGAAAAGGCGGATCTTTTTATCGACCCGCTTACCGTTCTGATCGGCGCGAATGCCGGCGGTAAATCGAATGCCATCGATGCGCTTGCATTTTTGCAGCGGGTCGCTTCAGGCGTCGGGCTGACTGCATCATTGGCCGGGGATACGAATCTGCCTGCAATCCGAGGCGGTATCGGATGGGCTTCCCGGAAGCCGGAAGGAAAAGCCTTTTCTTTTGATATTCTTGTCTCCGGAAGCAGTGAGCGGACCGAATATCTTTATAGTTTGACAGTCGGGATCGAAAATGCCCAATGCCAATTGATCGCAGAATCGATCAAACGGCTGAAATACCGGCCATCCAAAGGAGAGAATTCCACAGAAAAACCCGATGAGAATTATTTTTTTCGGACAGATAATAAGAACTATGACACTGACAGTTCTTCAATCTGGGTTCGACTGTACAATGAAGAAAAGAGGGTTCATTGGCCGGCATCAAGAGCCAGCACTATCCTGACACAACTTGTCGGCCTGAAAGCAACAGAAGAGATTGCAGAAGGAATCCATGATGTTACTGAAGCGCTGCGCAACATCTTCATTCTCGATCCGATTCCGGCCCATATGAGAAACTACACCCCGTTCTCCGAACGGCTGGAAACCGACGGCGCCAACATTGCAGGCGTCATTGCCGCCCTGCCGGAGGTGGAAAAGAGGAGAATGGAAGATGTGTTGACGCAGTATGTGCGCCATCTTCCGGAAAAAGATATCCGAAAAGTCTGGGCCGAACCGGTCGGCAAATTTCAATCGGATGCCATGCTCTACTGTGAAGAGGAATGGCAGGATAAGGGTGAGCCGACACTTGTGGATGCCCGGGGCATGTCCGACGGAACACTCCGCTTTCTGGCAATTCTGACCGCGCTGCAGACCCGCCCGAAAGAGAGCCTGCTGGTCATCGAAGAGATCGACAATGGCCTTCATCCCTCCCGGGCTCGCCTGATCGTCGAAATGCTCCGGGAGATCGGAACCTCCCGGCGAATCGATGTATTGGCGACCACCCACAACCCCGCGCTCCTCGATGCACTGGGGCCGGAAATCGTTCCCTTTATCACCATATGCCACCGGGACAACATAACAGGATACAGCAGGCTTACCCTGCTGGAGGATCTTCAGCAGCTTCCGAAACTCCTTGCTTACGGTCCCGTCGGCAGACTGGCCTCCCTTGGAATGATCGAAAAGGCCGTCAAAGCGGAACCTGCCGATGCATAAGGTATTGATCTTCGATACATCCATCCTCTGCGTCTGGCTCCAGGTTCGGGGAAAGGAGACCTGCGGCTCCCAAAATGACATATGGGACAAAAACCGTATCCAAAAGCTGATCCGAGAAGAGGAAAAAGCCAACAGCACTTTTGTTCTGCCCATGGCGTCCATCATCGAAACCGGAAATCATATCAGCCATATACCGGGTGATTGTTTTGAAACCGCAAAACGGTTGACCGATATCATCATCAAAGCGGCCGATGCAACCTCCCCCTGGGCCGCCTTTGCCGAACAGTCCACCCTTTGGCAGCCGGATCATCTCCGCCGTCTGGCGGAATACTGGCCTCAACTTGCCGCACAGGGACTTTCCATCGGAGATGCCACCATAAAAGATGTTGCCGAATACTATACCAAAACCAGTATGGAAGTTCAAATACTGACCGGAGATGAAGGACTGAAGGCATACGAACCTCCCCAACCGACCCAACCGCTGCTGATCCCTAGAAGGCGCGGCCGCAGTTAAGAAAGTAGAGTTTGCACCGATGCTTCTTTTCAAAAAATTCCCTATCCGAAAAACCGGCTTGAACCTGAAGCTCTTTGCCGGATTTGCCGCTGTTCTGCTCCTGACTATCCTTGTGGCGCTGGTGGGATATAAAGGATTGGCCGATATCATGGAAAGCGAAGAGAAAGGGGATGCGGCCGATGAGATGCTCCGTTCCATGCTGAGAGCCCGCCTTGCGGAGATGCAGTACCGGATCGACGAGGGGCACGAGAACATCGAGAGCCTGAAAGAGGAGATCGGCGAACTGATCCGTGATGCGCAGGAGAACAAGAAAAGCTTTTCCGGAGAGGATCAGCGGGCCGATTTGAACCGGGTCATCGGGGAAGCGCAGAGCTATCTTTCGGCCTTTGAGCAGTATGCGGCGCTGAATCAGACCCGCAATCGTTCAATGGCAGAGATGAACGAGCGTGCGGCCAATGCCTTGATCATTGCCCAAAAGATCGCGGAAGATCAGCAGTATCAGCTCTCCCGGGAAAGAGACGAGGCAAAATCGAATCTGGAGAAGCGTATCCTGACCGCCGGCCAGGCCGTTGAGATCATCAAAGGGTTTCTCAGTATCCAAATCGATGAGGAGCTGTTTCTCGGTTCTGGCGGCAACGCGGAAATCGCCAGAACCATGATCCGAAAGATCGATGAGATCCTTTCGGTGGCCAACGAACTGCGCGGCCGCTTCAAAAATGGAGCCAATACCAGTGTGATCGACTGGGTCATCGATTCCATATACGCCTACCAAATCACCTTTGAACAGGTGGCAAAACTGGTGGACCAGCAGCAGGCGCTCCAGGAAACAATGACTGCACAATCCACAGCCCTGCTGGAGGAATTGAAGACCATGCGGGACGGATTGCGGATTGAAATCGATCTTCTCCTGCAAAATCCCAATACCGGTGCTGAAACGCTGGAGCAGTTTTTCAAAACAAAGTTTTCCACCTTCCTCAACACCACCGAAGCCCTTGGATTCTTTTTCGATCTTCTTGAGAAGGAAAAGGAATTCATCCATACCCGAGGCGCGGAAGACCCCAAAGATATGCTGGAAAGATACCTCTCCATTGTCGAATTCCGATTTGCAATGATCCGGAACAATATTGATGCCTTGAACGACAATTGGAGTATGGGGCAGATCAACGAGATCCTCAAACGGATCCGCGCCTATGAAGGGGCATATAAGAAGCTCTCCGAATCTTTTTTATTGCTGAATGAGAGGCTGGAAGAGATGGAGCGGGTTGCGCGTAAAACGCTGGAATACTGCCGGGCCATCAGTTCGGAGCAGCAGATGCTGCTGATGCAGGCCCAGGAAAAGAGCAACCGCTTCATCAACCAGAAACTGGCCATTGCAGAGGATGCCCGCTCGATCATTCGGATCTTTTTGCAGGGAAGAATCGATGAAAAAGAGTATATCCTCTCCAATGGCGATCCACAGAGGATGGAAAGGGTTGAGAAGGCCATTGCTGATATCCAGCAGATCTCCGGTGATTTGAAAAACCGGTTCCATGAAGCGGAGAACTTGCAGCAGATCGAATCGGCCATCGAAGCGATATCGGCCTATTCCAGTGCTCTGCAGACCTTTCAGGTGGCGATGAACCGCCAGCAGGAGGCCGAAGGGGTCATGACCGAGGCCGCACAATCCTCAGAAGCGGTGAATCAAAAGGTGCAGACCGCAGAGCAGGAAAGAATGGCCGCGCATCTCCGCCAATCCCTATTCTGGATGGGGACTGCGACCATCCTCTGCATTCTTCTGGGGATCTTTCTCTCCGGGTATATCTCCCGGCTGATCAGCAGGCCCCTGAAACGGATGATCGAAAAACTCGGTGAAGTGTCCGGACAACTGTCGGCCACCGCATCCGAGGTGGCCGACGCGAGCCAGTCCCTCTCCCAGATGTCATCGGAACAGGCCGCATCCGTCGAGGAGACCTTTGCCACCCTGGAGCAGATGACCGGCATGAGCACCCGCACCTCTGAGCTGACGGACGGCGTGGAACGGCTCATGAAGGAGAACATCGAAAAATCGGGCGCCTCTTTGCGGGAGCTGATCACCGTCACCCGGGACATCAACCGGATCGAGCAGGACAGCGACCAGATGGGGCAGATCATCGGCTCCATCAACGACATCGCGTTTCAGACGACCCTTTTGGCCCTGAATGCGGCCATCGAGGCGGCCCGGGCCGGGGAGGCCGGATCAGGATTTGCCGTGGTGGCCCAGGAGGTCCGGAACCTCGCGCTCCGGGCCACCGAAGCCGCAGACAAGACCCGTGAGCTGCTCGAGACGAATATCCACCGGTTTTCCGATGCCGCGGCATCCATCAAATCGGTAAACCTCGATTTCGACACCATCATCGAATCGGCCACCATTATCGGCGAGAAGTCGGAATCGATCACCCGGGCCAGTAAATCCCTGGCATCCGGCATCAGGCAGGTAACGGAGTCGGCCCGGGGGATCGATCAGGTCACGCAGCAGATCGCATCGAGTGCCGAAGAGTCGTCCAGCGCATCCGAAGAACTGGCGGCCCAGGCGCAGATAGTTCAGTCCTCGGTCGAGGAACTTATCGGGCTGGTGCATGGGAAGGGGAAAAAAAGGCGAAAGGGGTGAATCCGTGGAAGGATCAGCCCCGACCTGTGAGCCGGGCTACCAGACCCGGGGCGTAAACTTCTCGTCGTTTACAAACTTCACGGTCTCTCCGCTCTGCGCGATGACAAAGAGACCTTTTTTATAAGCAAAACGATCTACGTTCTCATCGATGACGATCCCGGCCACGGCTCCGATCACCTCCCGGTCCGCATATTCCGGAAAGACCGTTTTGAACTTTTCCAACCGCTTCAGATGATCCCGGACATCCTCAACCGTCAACGTGCTTTTGACCTCGATCAGAACGGCATATCTTCCGTCGATGGCAAGGAGATCGATCTCCATTTCCGGGGTTTTCACCCGCTGATACACCTTGTCCACCACAATGCCCCTGGCCCGGAATAGACGCTTGGCTGCGGGTACGACAAGACCTTCCACAAACCGGCCCCATTTACTGCCCAGCTCTCCGATCTTCCGATCGGTATCCTTCGTGAGTTCTGCAAGCTGCCGCTCAGTCCGGGTCATCCTCCTGTCGCTCTCCGCAAACAGCTTCCAGATCTCCTGAAACCCTTTTTCCATCTCCTGCATATCCATAGATCGACCTCCCTTTCCAATACCTCAAGCCTACCGCAGATCGCTTTTGAATTCAACATTTTTGAAAGAGGCCCTCGGCCAAGTCCAATTTTATTCTTGACAAGCCCCCCCAATTTATGAAATAGATTCATTCAACCTAACGACCGGTCGGTAGTTCCCAAAACCGGTCACTTCCGACGGAGAGAATGTGCATGGCCCCACAGAACATGAAGCAGACCATCAAATCCGTAGCGATCGACCTCTTTTCCAGAAAGGGGTATTTCGCCACCAGCATCAGCGAGATCGCGAGGGGCAGCGGCATCCAGAAGGCGAGCATCTATTACCACTATGAGAGCAAGGAGGACCTGCTCTTCCACATCCTCAAGACCACGATGGATGACCTGATCGCCTATGTCAGAAGGAGCATCCAGGATGTCACCGATGTCGAGACCCGGATGCGCCGCGCGGTGCGGAGCCATGTCCATTTCCACCTGGAGCGCCAGAAGGAGAACTTCATCTCCAACAGCGAACTGCGGGGGATCACGCCGGAACATTATCAAATGATTGTAGACAAAAGAGACGAGTACGAACGGATCTTTCAGGATCTGATCCGGGAAGGAGCCGAGGCCGGCGTCTTCCTCACCAAGGACATCAAGATCGTCTCCTATGCCATTCTGACCATCTGCACGGCCGGAGCGGCCTGGTACAACGACCAGGGAAGGCTCTCCATCGACCGGATCGCGATGATCTACGAGGATTTCATCATCGACGGCCTCAAGGGAAAGCACCGCTTCCCGCCGGAGTGAAGATCCGGCAGATTCGGCTTTTGACAAGGTTTTTTAACGATCTCAAGGAATAAAGCGACATTTCCCTTTTTTCCTTGACAGCACAAATGGACATGGGATAAAAAATCGAAAGAGCCTACCGACCGGTCGGTAGAAGACGATTTTTCCCATCACTGTTTTTTACACATTATCCCTAATCGAGGAGGATGTATCGTGGACTTCGATCTAACCAAAGAACAGGAGATGATCCGCAAGGAGGTCCGTAAATTCGCCCAGAGCGAGATCGCGCCGCTTGCCCTCGAACTGGACGAGAAGGAAGAATTCTCCGTTGAACTGACCAAGAAGATGGGCGAGATCGGCCTTTTCGGGATGTTCGTCTCGGAGAAGTACGAGGGCCAGGGCATGGATTATCTCTCCTACATCATCGCGGTGGAGGAGGTGGCCCGGATCGACGGCTCCCAGGCCGCGACCGTTGCTGCCGGCAACTCCCTGGGCATCGGCCCTCTGTACTATTTCGGCACCGAGGAGCAGAAGAAGAAGTATCTGCCCCCCCTCTGCCGTGGAGAAGCCCTCTGGGGGTTCGGCCTCACAGAGCCCACGGCCGGATCGGACGCGGGCGGCTCCAAGACCACGGCCGTCCAGGACGGCAGCGAGTGGGTGATCAACGGCTCCAAGATATTCATCACCAATGCGGCCTGCGAGATGACCCTGGGCGTTACGGTTCAGGCCATCACCGGAACCCGGCCCAACGGAAAGCCGGAATACACCTGCTTTATCGTGGAGCCGGGCATGAAGGGCTTCAAGGCGGTCCCCATGCACAAGAAGATGATGTGGCGCGCCTCCAACACC
>JAABSZ010000175.1:0-8215 GCA_011390135.1 Desulfobacteraceae bacterium
TGTCGCCTTGATCCGTTCCAGGGAGAGTTCCTGTTTCGGGTAGGATGCGAAAAGATCTGTCATCTCCTGGATTAAATCATCAGAGATCTCGTCGGGGAGTTCTCCATTCCTCTCCAATTCTTCGGCGAACTGGGTCACCGGTCTGGGAAGCATCAGGGAGACCTCGCCGTTCGAAAAGGCGGTCAGATGGGTTTGCAGGGTCTTTGTCCACTGCTGCGCCATCTCGTCGATCTTTGTCTTCAACCCTTCCAGCTTTTTGCCGGCGGTGATCAAAACCGGCTCTGCGGCCGGTTTGAAATAACAGTAGGGGCAAAGAGGGAAGTGGCGCAGGTCCGCTTCGGTCAATTGCATGCAGGGGGACAATTCGGTAAGCCTTGCGATCAGATCCGAAAGCGCCTTTTCCGGCATCAGTGGTATCCGGGCCAACTGTCGCAGCTTTTGGAGCCGGGGATCTGACTGGAGCAGCTCCCGGCGCTGCTTCTCCTCGTCGGCATTGAGCCGGGCCATGGCGTGGAGATAGAGATACGCGTCGATATAGGACCCCTTGAGCTGGCGGAGCCGCTGGAATATGCCGTTCCGGAACTGGGGGGCCCGGTGTTCCCCGAACCGGGATAGGCGGGCAAATAGTTCGCTTTTGACCCCCCGCATCTGCCGAACCCACTCATCCTTTTCCGGAAAAGCGGCCCCGGCTGTGGCGAGATAGCCGGTCAGCTCTCCCATATCCCGAACCAATTCCTGGAGGGAGAGCAGCTCGATGAGTACCTCCATCCCCTTTTTGTACTCTTCGAATTCCGCGGGTTTGCAGGTGAAGTCCTTCAGGTTTTCGGCCAGAACAGATTCCATCAGCCGCCTGGAAAACGCTGTCAGAGTGTCGAGTTGCCGGTTGTACTGCTGCTGATGGTTGTCGTGGATGAGGGTTGCGCCCCAGAAAGGGATCTCCGAGGAGAGGATCTGCCGCGTGGTTTCGATCTCCTCAAAGAGCCTTTCCAGACGCAACCGGAGTTTTTGAATCGGTTCGACCTTTCCCTGAAAAATCATCTGGGTAAGCTGTGGCGGCAGTTCCAGAAGATCGAAGATCTCCCTGACCAGCGCGGGTTTCCATTCCCGAAAGCGTTCGATGAATTCGAAGTTCATCAGCTCAGGAAGGGGACGGGCCGCAAGATCCGACAGCCGGCCCGCGTCGAACCGGCCCCTGGAGAGCACCAGCACGAGATCTCCGGAGAAGACGAATGCCGTCAGCAGAACAATGGCCCACTCGGCCTCCAGACGGAGATCATCCGGGGCCATATAGGCGGCTCCTCCGATATCGACGATGATCTTTGATCGGTATAGCCGGCCATCATCTCCCTGTTCATCCACCGTTCGCAGCACAAAACGGCCATACCGGGAGCGCGTGGGGTCCACCTGTCCGCGGTCGTTGATAAGCTCCAGCCCCTCCATGATCGTTCGGGACTCGGGGGTGAACCTCCGGCCGGCAATTCCCCAGAGCGCCTCCTGCGCCACCCGGCCCCGTTCCGCTGCAGGAACCGGAATCGGAAAGAAGGGATAGGCCGGGGCCTGATCCGCAAAATGGCGGGAGAGGACGATGCCGCAGACCGTATTGACAAAGTTTTTGAAATTGATCCGCTCGTTGGGGGAGATTCGGGAGAGTTCACGGATGTTGTGCCCCTCGGCCCACCGGAGAAGGGAGGCGGAGCGGCCCCGGTAGATCAGTTCAAAGGCCGGACTCAGGTTTTCGTCCAGCCAGCGGTGCAGTTTTTTCAAAAATCCCGATGCTTTGATCTCATAGATGAACTCCGCATGATCTGCACTCTCCGAGGCCAGCTCCATGGCCGCGGCATAGCTTTTGAGCAGGTTCCAGAAATAGGCGCTGCCCCGGGAGATCCGGAGAAAGATCTGATCCGGTTCCCGGCTGTCGTCGAATTCGGGCGGCAGAAAGGGCTGGATAAAGTAGATTTTGAAGTCTAGCCGGGGAATTCGGGCCGTCTCTTTGTCGGGTGCGCCAAAGATGAGGTATCCCTTGCGGGAGGCGTTCCGCTCATACCATTGCAGATCGTGATACCAGATCCGATATCCCGACACATAGGTGTCATAGGTGCATTCCATGGTGCGCTTGAGCACCTCGTAGTAATAACGGTCCTGCAGGGTATGGGAGAGATTTTTTGTCCGCTTTTCGATATTGGAGTCAAAGTTCTCGGTCTTTTTCAGATCGATGAAATACTGGTTGCTCAGGGAGTGGCGGGAGAGAAACTGGCCGTCCAGAGTCTTTATCAATTCTCCCAGAACCGAATCGATGAGATTGAGCATTTGTTCGGCCGGATCTCCCTGCCGGTTTCGGATCAGCGTCAACGAGGGAAGGATGAGATCCCGAACCTCTTTGGGAGAGATGCCCTTCCGGACATGAACCCCGCCGGTGGTGAGCCGGTGAATGGAGAGGGCACGGATAATTTTCACGGCCAGCTCCCGGTGTTCCATCGGCGTGAAACTGCGCTGGATGCGCGACTCGATGAGTTGATTGCAGTCGATCACCGATTTCACGTCCGGAATTGCGCTGAACCCGGGATTGGACTTCATGAAAAGCCAGCAGGCATCGCTGGTGATGAGCCCCGGCTCTTCTTCAGGCAAATCCCGGTTCAGATAGGGGGAGAGGATCTCCGACAACATCCGGAGCACCGGCTCTCTTCCCAGCATTGCGATCTGAGCCAGCATTTCAACGGTTTTGGGATGAAAGGGAAAAAGATGGGCAAAGAGATCAGGATCATTTTCCAGCGCGGCGTAAAGGGGGATAAAGGGCTCCAGGTGCGCTCGGATGCGCTCGAGGTTTTCCGCTGTAACGCCCAAAAGCCGGTTTGCCACGACCTCATCGATGTCCCGCTGGGTGAGGCGGAGGGTTTCGAAATTTTCCTGGAGTCGCAAGACCCGCTCCTGAAACTGGGGCCATTCCCCAGAGATCATATCTTCTCCGCGGCATTCTCTTCCTCCTCTGTCCTGGACCATCTCCCTCAATCCCGCCATGATCCGGAAAGAATTCTTCTCTCCCATGCGGCTCAGTTCCGACAGAAACTCGATATCCGCGGCCAGGGCCGATTCACTTCGGGTCTTGAGATAGTCGGTCAATTCATCAACCATCAGCAGAAGTGCGTGATCCGGAAAATGGCTTTTGAATTTTTCCATCATCCAAAGGAAGGAATCCGAAGAGATGGGCGATTCTAAAGGCTCATCATCGATGGCCTCTTCCCGGAGAAGATACCCGTGGATTTCGGTCACCAGAATATCCCTCAGCGGCTGGATCGATGGCTCCACCGAGGCTCGAACCACCTTATAGCGCCCCTCGATGGCTGCTGCTGCCCTTGCGCACTGCTGATTCCCCAATGCCGCAGGGGGCAAGGCTCCCTCTGCAACGCCTGCGATCAGTGACATCAGATGGGTTTTGCCGGTTCCATAGCTTCCCATCAGAAGGATTCCCCGGCCCGGCCGTTCAAGGTGAAGCTGCGGCAGGATTCTTTCTGCGATCGCAGCCCCGGTCTCCGGGGAGACGGTGAAGGTATCGGCTAGCGCTGCTGCGGTCTGCGGATCTGCGGTCTCTTCGATCCGAAGGAGGTTTTCGATGGGTTGAAAACGGATAAGATCACGGTACTTCATCGCTGTGGCCCTTTTCTGCTATTGTCTCGGGTCCGGTTATTTCAACTCTGAATCCATCATGGACAAGCGTAGCTTTATCAACCGGGAGTGTCAAGGCATATGGAAGCGCCTGTCCGAATTTTACTCCCTTTTTTCCCCTTGCTTTTTTTTTCATGAGCGATTATAAAGATGATTTTTCATTCATTTTTCTTACGCTTAAGGATTTGTATTTTTCAGATGCAGATGAAGGAGAGAGCATGGGGCTGATCGTACAGAAATTTGGCGGCACATCGGTTGCAAATCCGGATCGGATTCGCAATGTAGCAAAGCGTGTGGCCAGAACCTATGATGCCGGAAACGATGTGGTGGTGATTCTTTCGGCCATGGCCGGCGTGACCGACGGGCTCATCGATCTGGCCAATCAGATGACCAAGACCCCTGACCGGCGGGAGCTGGACGTGCTGCTGGCTACGGGAGAGCAGACCACGGCCGCGCTGCTCTCCATGACATTGAAGTCCATGAACTATCCGGCCCGCTCCCTGCTGGGATTTCAGGCCGAGGTGAGGACCGACTGTGCCTTTGGCAACGCCCGGATCGTGGAGGTGGGAGCCGGCCAGATCAAAAATCTTCTGGCGGATCACAACATCGTTGTGGTGGCCGGTTTCCAGGGGTGCGACACGGAAGGGAACATCACCACCCTGGGCCGGGGCGGCTCCGACACCTCTGCCGTGGCCATCGCCGCGGCCCTGAAGGCTGACAAGTGCGAGATCTTCACCGATGTGGACGGGATCTACACGGCCGATCCCAATGTCTGCAGCAAGGCGAAAAAGCTTTCGAAGATCTCCTGCGAAGAGATGCTGGAGATGGCCAGTCTCGGGGCCAAAGTGCTTCACCTGCGGTCCGTGGAGTTCGCACTCAAACATCATGTCCCCGTTTACGTCCGATCATCATTCAACGAGGAGGAAGGAACCATGCTCATCAACGGCGAGCAGGATATGGAAAGACCGGTGGTTTCCGGGATCACCTACAGCAAGAACGAGGCCCGGATCACCCTGAAGAAGGTCCCGGATCAGCCCGGGATAGCGGCCAAGATCTTCGGCCCCATCTCCGATGCCAATATCAATGTCGATATGATCATCCAGAACACCCGCGCCGGGGGCCAGACAGATCTCACCTTCACCGTGCCCAAGAACGAATACCAGAAGGCCCTGGATCTGGAGCGGGAAGTGGCGCAGCAGATCGGCGCGGAGGATGTCTTCGGCGACGACAACATCGCCAAGGTCTCGGTGATCGGCGTGGGCATGAAGAGTCACTCGGGGGTGGCGGCCGAGATGTTTTCCTCACTGGCCAAGGAGAACATCAACATCATCATGATCAGCACCTCCGAGATCCGGATCTCCTGCGTGGTGGAGCAGCGCCAGGCCGAACTAGCGGTCCGGGTGCTCCATACCGCGTTCGGACTGGATCGGGAATAACCCCTTTTGGAATGTAGATTTAGAAAGCAGATAAGAAAAATATCTTAAAACCTATAGATCCGAGGACAAGGAACCAGAGTCGATGAAAATTTCCCCAATCGCACAGGAGCTGAACGCCATCATCAAGCGGGGCAACCCCTACCTGATGGAGATGTTTTCCAAAATCGGCCGCAGGCTCTTTTTCCCCAAGGGCATCTTGAGCCAGAGCGCAGAGGCCCGGCAGATGGCCTACGACAAATTCAACGGTACCATCGGCATCGCCACCGAAAACCTGAGTACCATGTGCCTGCCCACGGTGATGTCCTTCATGAACGAGGAGAAGCTCAGACCCAGCGATTCCCTTACCTATGCCTCCTCCTTCGGGGTTCCGGGGCTCCGGAGCCACTGGCGGGAGACCTTGTATGAGAAGAATCCCTCATTGAAAGAGAAGGTGGTGAGCCTGCCGGTGGTGACCAACGGCATCACCCACGGCATCAGCGTATTTGCCGACATGTTTCTGGACCCGGACGACGTGGTCATCTTTCCCGACAAGATGTGGGGCAACAACAACCTGGTCATGTCGGTGCGGGGGGATGCGCAGATCATCAACTATCCCATGTTCACCCAGGCCGGAGGCTTCAACACAGAAGCCTTTGAAAGGACGGTTCGGGAGCAGGCGAACAACAACTATAAGGTCGTGGTCTTCTTAAACTTCCCCAACAACCCCACCGGATACACCATAAACGAGGCCGAGGCGGAACAGATCATTGAGATTCTGGTCAAAGTCGCGGCCGAGGGGACCAACGTCATAGCGGTGACCGATGATGCCTACTTCGGCCTCAACTACGAAGACGAACCGATCAAAGAGTCGATCTTCGCCCGCCTCTGCGACCGGGAGCCGAGGCTTTTGGCGGTCAAGCTGGATGGGGCTACCAAGGAGATGTTCGTCTGGGGCCTTCGGGTCGGTTTCATCACCTTCGGAACCGTTGTGAATGGAAATGTGCCGGCCTTCTACGAGGCTCTGGAACGGAAGACCGCCGGCAATATCCGGGGAACCGTCTCCAATGCGAGCCACCTGAGCCAGTCCATTGTTTTGAAGACCCTGCTCTCCCCGGATTATGCAAAGGAGCGGGAGGAGAAGGTGGCGATTTTGAAGCGCCGGGCCAACCGGATCAAGGAGATTCTGGCCGATCAGAAATATGGCGATGTCTGGAATATGTATCCCTTCAACTCCGGCTATTTCATGTGCCTGAAGCTTCTGACCGTGGATGCGGAGAAGCTTAGGGTCCATCTGCTGGAGAAGTACAAGGTGGGGCTGATCGCCACGAGCCCGGCCGATATCCGGATCGCCTTCTCCTCGGTGGATGAGGAGAACCTGGACGACTTTTTCGAGTTCATCTACAAGGGGATCAGGGATCTCGAAGGCCCGGCCGGCGCCTGAGCCGATGGGCGATCTTTTAAAAAAGCAGACAAAGAAGCTTCAATCCTATACCCGATCCTATACCCGGGCCGGCAAGTGGTTCATCCTCTTCATCCTCATCGGCCTCATTGCCGGCGCCGGCTCCATCATATTTCACTATCTCTGCGAACTCGGGGTCCACTATTTCATGGACATGATCGCGGGATACCGCCCCCCGGCCCCGGCCGGTGAGCACCATCTCCTCCCGCCCACCGAGAGACCCTTCAACCGATGGCTCCTCCTTTTTCTGCCGGCCTTTGGCGGCATCCTGAGCGGCTGGCTCGTATATACCTTCGCGCCCGAGGCCGAGGGGCACGGCACGGACGCGGCCATCGATGCCTACCATAACAAGGGCGGCTTTATCCGGCCCCAGGTTCCGGTAATCAAGACCATTGCTTCGGCTATCACCCTTACCACGGGCGGCTCCGGGGGCCGGGAGGGGCCCATCGCGCAGATAGGCGCGGGATTCGGCTCCTTTCTGGCCACCCGGCTGAAGCTGTCGGACCGGGAGCGGCGGATCATGATGGCGGCCGGGATCGGCGCCGGCGTCGGCAGTATCTTCCGGGCTCCGCTGGCCGGCGCGCTCTTCGCGGCCGAGGTCCTCTACCGGGACCCGGAGTTCGAGTCCGAGGTGATCATCCCGGCCGGAATCTCCTCGGTGGTGGCATACTGCGTATTCTGCCTCGTCTTCGGCTGGGGGTCCCTCTTCGAAGCCCCGCCTTTCCGGTTCCGAAATCCTTTGGAGCTGGGCCCCTATCTGGTGCTGGCCTTTGTGCTGGTCGGGGCCGGCATCTTCTATATCAAGGCATTCTACGGCATCACCGTAATCTTCCGGCGGATGAAGATCCCCAACCACATCAAGCCCGCGCTCGGGGGCCTCTGCACCGGCATCATCGGCTTCTATCTTCCCCATACCCTGGCCTTTGGCTACGGCTTCGCGCAGTTGGCCATTCTCAACCAGTTGACCATTCCCTTTCTGCTGACCCTGGCCATCGGAAAGATATTGACCACCTCCTTTTCCATCGGCTCGGGCGGCTCGGGCGGCGTCTTCGGCCCTTCGGTGGTGATCGGCGGCGCGATGGGCGGCGTGGTGGGCCGCTTCTTCAACGAGATGATGCCCGGGGTGGTGACTGAGCCGGGAACCTTCGTCATCGTCGGAATGGCCGGATTTTTCACCGCGGTCTCCAACACCCCTATCTCAACCATCATCTTTGTCTCGGAGATGACCAACTCCTACCATCTGCTACTTCCGTCGCTGCTGGTCTGCTCCGTGGCCTATCTCATATCCCAGCGGTGGACCATCTATGAAAAGCAGGTGAAGAACAAGCTGGCCTCTGCGGCCCACGCGGGTGAGTTTTTCGTGGATGTGCTCCAGAAGTTCCGGGTGCAGGATCTCATGCCTGTGGTGCGAAAGGTGGAGCTGATCCCCCAGGAGATGAGCTTCAAGGAGTTCAAGGAGTTCTTCGCGGAGACCAAGCAGCACTACTTCCCGGTGATGGACGAGCACTATCGGCTCAACGGGATCTTCTCCAGCACCGATATCCGCGGTGTCCTCTTTGCCGACGGCATCGAGCACCTGGTGCGGATGAAGGACATCTGCACCTCAGACATCATCGTCACCTTTCCCTCTGATGACCTCAACACAGTGCTGCAGAAGTTCACCCAGAAGAACATCGACAGC
>JAABSZ010000176.1:0-8195 GCA_011390135.1 Desulfobacteraceae bacterium
GGAAATCCAAACGCGGGTATTGGGCTTTATGGATACCGGCGTGACCGGCAAAAAGGACTTGCCGTCGAACACGGCTTCGATGGTCAGGGACATATCTGCTTCCTTCCATTTTCATGGGATAATTCAGGGACTCATCATCATCGGCTGTGACGGTCAGATTCGCCATTGATGCGGCCCCTCGGTGTTTTTGAACAATACAGTCTCAGTGTAGCACGAACATCAGACTCGTCAAGTCCGATTTGCAGCGGTTGCCATCGCCCTTCTCCTTTGAAAGCCGTGCCCGCACTTCCCTGCAGATGGGTCTCCTTTTTCACAAGGGGGATAGATACTGCATGATCGGAGATTATCCAAAATCATTGCAAGAAGCGGCCGAATCGTTTATTTATCAGGGATAGTAACATCGGGTATTTCGCCGACGCTGAATTTTATAAACGCTGAAAGGAAACCACTTGAACAGCCTCCAAACCGGCCGAATCATCGCCGAACATCGACAGCTCTACGTCATCCATAATGGCAAGGAAAACTTCCTCGGAGAGGTCTCGGGAAAGTTCCTCTTCACCGCGGAACGCCCCGCAGATTATCCCAAAGTGGGGGATTGGGTCCGCTTTTTCCGACCCGACCCCGAAAGCCGGGCCATCATCCAGGAGCTGGTCCCGAGAAAGAGCGTCATCTCCCGGAAGGTCTCGGGGGACCGGACTGCTGAGCAGATCCTGGCCGTCAATGTGGATGCGGTCTTCATTGTGATGGCCTTAGACCATGACTACAGCCTTCGCCGGCTGGAACGGTATCTGACCCTGACCTGGGACGGCGGGGCCCGACCCGTGGTGGTGCTGAACAAGTCGGACATCTGCGAAGATGTGGAGGCGCGGCGTCTGGAAGTCGAGGCCGTCGCGTTCGGCGCACCGGTCTGCGTCATCTCCGCGATATCCGATTCCGGGATGGACTGCCTTTCAAAAGAGATTCGAAAGGAGGAGACGGTCTGCTTTCTGGGATCTTCCGGCGTCGGCAAGTCCACCATCATCAACCGGCTGCTGGGGGAGGACCGGCAGGCCGTGCAGGAGGTTCGAAGCGCTGACGCCAAGGGCCGCCATACCACCACGCGGCGGGAACTCTTTGCGCTGTCATCCGGGGCATTTCTCATCGATACGCCGGGCCTGCGGGAAGTCGGGCTCTGGAGCGCGGATCAAGGAATAACCGAGGGATTCCCGGAGATCGACGACCTCAGGGCCGGCTGCTTCTTTGCCGACTGCAGCCATACCGCGGAAACAGGTTGTGCGGTGATCGAAGCCCTGGAAGATGGCCGGCTCTCCCGGGAACGGTACGACAGTTTCCAGAGGCTTCAGCGGGAACACTTCTGGCTGAAGGAGAAGCAGGAGACGGCCGGAAGGATGAACCGGAAACGGCGGTTCAAGGAGATTTCAAAGGAGATCAGTAAATTATACAAGGAACGGTGAGGGAGTAAAACCTCTCTGAAAGCCCCTGTTCTATCCCGCCACCTGTATATTGTCCCGACCCGAATCTTTGGCCGCATATAGCGCCCTGTCCGCAGCCCGCACCAGATCCTCATGGGTCGCTCCGTGAACCGGATACTCGGCAATGCCGGCCGAAAGGGTAACGGTTCCGATGGCCTGCCCCTCATGGTGAATCCGCATCTCTTTCAGCGATTCCCGCAGATTATCCAAACACTGGAGTGCTCCTGGGATATCGGTCTCCGGAAGCATCAGCAGAAACTCCTCTCCGCCGAACCGGAAGGCCACATCCGATTCTCTCACCCGCTCCCGGAGCAGCCGGCCCATCTCCACCAGCACCCGATCTCCGGCATCATGGCCGAACCGGTCGTTCAACGATTTGAAATGGTCCAGATCAATGATCGCGACGGAAAGGGATTTCTGGGAGCGCTCTGCCCGGGCCATCTCCCGGGATATTATCTCGGTGAAGTATCTCCGGTTGAAAAGCTTTGTCAGAGGGTCCCGGATCGCCTGTTCATGCAGCGCCTCCCGAAGCTCCAGGTTGGAAAGGGCCAGCTTGATGGCATCCCCCAGTGATATCAGGAGGCTGCGCATCCCCTCCCGCTCCTCCCCCTGGGGAAACTCGGACCAGAGAAGCCCCAATGTCTTTCCCTGCACCACCAGGGGCAGGCATAAAGAGCCCTGCTGGGGCAATTTCGTGAGGTGGCCGCAGAGAAGCCCCTCTTCAACATGCGTCGCCTCATGGGGCCTTCCCTGGCGCATCCCCCAGCAGTCGTCGATGTGAAACTCCGGCTGAATGGGGCTTCCAGGCCCCCAGGTGACAACCGTCTTCAAAAGCCGAATCTCGGAATGGAGGATGGCAAGTGCCCCGGCAAGCCCGGGAAAGAGGCTGATGGAGGTCAGCCGGATCACCTGATAAATCTCGGCCTGTCGCTGGGAGGCCAGCAGCAGATCGTTCATACGGTTGAGGATCGTCAGCTCCCGGTCCCGCTTCTCCAGGGCATTGACAGTGCGGCTCAACTGATCGTTGATGGAGAGCATCTTGGCCTCTGCGGCCTTTCGGTCGGAGATATCCGTCAAAAAGGCAACCATCTGCCGGTTTCCGATTTCGTCGATGTCGAGGCTGCAGTGGATCAGCATGGCGATGGCCCTTCCATCAGGGCCCGGAATCTCCCGCTCTTCGGCCCATGCGGTGATCTTCTCTTCGGTTTCAGCCCCCAGGATCAGATTTTCCAGAAAGGGGGGCGAAGGCTGTCCCTCCCACAGAGAGCAGCTATCCCGACCCATCATCCGGCAGAAGGAATCGTTCACCTCTTCGATAAAGCGGCTCTCCAGATCGATGCGGATATATCCCTCCAGGGTGGCAGAGAGAATCCGCCGGAACCGCTCCGACTGGCTTCGCATCTCCCGGTGGGTTTCGCTCTTCAGCTCCTGGTAAGCCGTGTTGAGATCATCCAGCATCCGGTTGAAGGCAATGCCCAGATTGGCTATCTCATCACCGCCCCCCTGGGGAAACCGCTGTTCCATAGAGCGGGTCTCCACCACATTCCGGGCTACGATCTCAAGGGATTTGAGCCGGGAGAGAAGCCACCGCGCTCCGCCCAGGCTAAGCGGAATGATAATGAGCAGTGTGACGAACCCCATGAGGAAATAGATGCCGATCAGCTCCCGAAGCTCCTGCTGCAAAAGGCTCTCCCCCTCCCAGACCTCCGCGATGATGGCCCACTGGTCCAAGACCTTTGGGACCATCACCCGGTTTTTTTTGAAAAGCGCTCTCTCATGGGGCGGTACTCCGTGGAGCGAGGAAAAGCGGAAATTTCCCTCGGGATCGGTAAAGAGAATCCGGAAATTCTCCTCCTGCTCCTGGGAAAAGATATCCCTTGCCAGGGAATCGAAGCCGAACTGATAGGTGAGGGAGCCTTCGGCAAGACCCGTATTGGCATAGAGAACGGGCCAGCTCAGGGTGAAGATGACATCCTCTTCCAAGGTATCCAGCCGGAACTGGGGCTCTCCTCGATCCACCGTGTTTTTCAGCATTTCCTGGTCTAACTGGAAAAAGGGCTTTACCAGATTCGACTCCAGCGGATTCCCCTGAAAGTCGCAGAGAAGCACCAGCACCGAAATAGGCCCCACATGATGGAAGCTGTGGAGATAGGGGCGGAGATAGTTGTCTCTGCCCTCGCTGTCGGCCAGGGCATTGGCAAAAAGGGTGTTTTCGGCCGTGGCCGACAGGTTTTCAACGATATTGAGCAGCTCGTTTCCCAGATGCGTTGCGATGATTTTGGCCCGGTTGTCGAGTTCGGCATTTCGGATCTTTTTCATCTGGCTCTGGGTAGCATAATAGGAGATGAGGCTTGCGGCCACCGCTACCCCGAACGCGAGAGCCGCGGCCGCTATACCGGCTTTGAGAATAAAAGAGTGGCGGATTCGATGGAGCAGCATCTTATTTTAAGATCAGTTCTTCTCCATATCGACCGGCAATAGAACCCCGTCCTCCCGATAGCGGGCCATAAAGACCGAATCGGGCCCCAGCGCGTCATGATCCTCGGGTGTAAATGGCCGCGTCAGGTCCGCTACAAGTCCTTTATATGGCCCCAGATGCTCCAGTGCAGTCCTGATTTGAGCCCGGTCCGTGGTGCCGGCCTTGTCGATGGCTCTTGCCAGCAGATAGGTCAGGTCATAGGCATGGCCCACACCCACGGGCGCGTCGATCTCTTCAAAGGAACGGATCGGATAGAGCTTCTTTGCCGTCTCCATGAACCGCTGCCGGATTTCCGGGTCCGCCTGGAAGAAGCTGAAGGTCTGCACCACCGCAAAATCGAGCTTCATCAGGTTTTCCTTTGTATTTTCAAAGAATCGGCCCCCGGTGACGCCCCAGTGGGAGAGAATCGGCAGTTGTTTCTCCTTTGGCAGTTGCGCCATTTCATTGACCAGAATGCCCCCCTCCCGGTCGTTTGCCACCAGCAGCAGCACCTCTGCACCTGTGGAGAGAAGATCTTGATACAGCGGCAGCAGTGTCGTATCTCCCCAGTTGTACCAGCGGGAGCGGAGCAGCTTGATCTCCGGAACGCTTGCGGCATGAAATTCCGCAGCCTGCTGGTTGCTCCTTCCCCAGGCTGTATTGGGAAGCAGCAGCGCCATCCGGTTCCATCCTTTTTTACGGGCATGGGACATCATCGCGGGCATGGCCAGGCTGTCTTTCAGGGAGAGGCGGAAGGCATAGTTGGGCTTGAAATCATGGTTGGTGATGATATCCGCAGATGACCAGGGGTTCAGCAGAATCATCCCGATCTGGTGGATCAGGGGCGTAAGCTCCACCAGGACCGGGCTGAAACGGGCCCCGAAAAAGGCCACCATATCCTCCATCTCGGCAAAATCCTGCACGTTCTGCATGGCCCGTGCCGGCACCGAACGGTCATCCTTGGTCACCAGTTCGAATGGCCTTCCGCCAAGAACACCTCCGGCCCCATTGATCTCATCTATGGCCACCCGGATGCCCATCTCCACGGCCTGGGCCGAAAAGCTGTTTTTCAGGCCGTATTCCGCGGTCAGGCCGACGCGAACCGGCTTTTTTTCTTCGGCTTCGGCCAGAAAGGGCGATACAGCGGCAATGAGGGAAAATATCATTATCCATAAGGTTTTCAACACCGAAACAGAAACAAATTTATTGATCATCTCTCCACCTCCAATCCAAAGGTTCTTCAATAGATTTAAAAACCTTTATTTATTTTGAGAGTAGTAACATCAGAAAGCTTTTTAATCAACAAAGAATGGCAGGTTTCATCCTTTTTCGGCAACCGCATCCGGCCTCCAGCACCCGACTTCCGGCCGGATAGAAAGTGTCAGAATGGAGCAGCTCCACCAGCGTCGATGCCTGATCCTGCATCCGGATGTTCTCCCTTTGATCGTATCCGTGGACATATTTCAAATCCCGATCCTTCAAGCGCCGACAGGACAGGCCAATTCGCACTCCCGGCAGAATCTGGTTACGGGTTTAGATACAGCTTCTTCTCCAACGGCCTTGGGATCAGGTTTGCTGTCTGCTTTGTCAATATCCAACTGCTGCATGCAGCTCGGTCTGTGATAACTCCCGGTAGAAAAGCTGTTCTGCGGACACGCGGCCTGGCAGAAATCGCCGCAGGTTTCACACGGAGAGAAGCCCTCCAGAGGCCCTGTGGGCTCAAGCTCATCTTCAACAAGGATCGCCCGCAGCCGAATCCGGGGCCCCCATTCCGGATGCAGGAAGAGGTTGTTTCTGCCGATGATCCCCAGCCCGGCCAGCACGGCCGCATCCTTTAAAAAGAGCCCGCCCCTTTCCACATGATAGGGCAGGGGAACGGCATCGATCCCGTGTTCCGCTTTCAGCCAATCTTTCAGAACATCGGATATCTTCATCAATTCCCGGTTGCCCTTGGTGTTGCCGCGGTCCCACCAGTCCAGTTCGGGTTTATCCTCCGGGTGGCGCAGCCCCAATATAACGGCCGATTTTGCCGCGGCCGGCCATTCTGTTACTGTTGGCTTCTGATCAGATGAACACGCGCCCAGGATCTCTCCGTTTCTTTCAATGGCCTTGTAGGATGGAGCATTCAGGAGATCTTCCAGAAGGACGACTCCGGCTTTGATTCCCGGAAAGGACTCGGCTTTTGCTATGATTTCATTTCGAATATTCACTTTACCACCTCTTTGAATATATCATGCGCTGTATAATCGGTCTCTCCCATGAAGTGTCTGAGGGCAACCGTCTTTCGGATGTTCAGGCTGCTTCTCAACCCTGATATCCCATCTTCATAGTAATGGATCGGCAAGGTTTCCACTTCGTCAAATGGCTTTTTGGCCAATTCTTCCAATCGTTCTATCGCATTCGATACCCTTTGCACCGGATTGCTTATTTCAGACAATTCCTCTGCGAGTTCCATCATTTTTTTCTCCCCGTCTTCATATTTCGGAGATTCATTGTCGAAATATTCCTCATGCCGGGGGGTTTTTCCTTCCACGAGATAGTCGAAAATTTTATTCAAAATAGTTATATGCGTAACTCTGGCAACTTTTTGGGGGATGTACTTATCAAAAAAAAGGATTGCCGCTATTGCCCGATCAAAGGAATTGGTGTTTAAATATATCTCCTTTTCGTTTCTCAAAAAGAAAGAGCCGAGGACGATCGGCCTTCTCTCCTTGGGTATATCGGAATACGATCCCTTGAATTTCAGTTTTTTGGCCTCTCCTTCGTACAGCCATACCCATCGGGTCTGATTGCTGTCGAAAGCCATGCATTTCATTTTTAAAAATATCTTCTCGATCTTTTTCATATCGAACATTTTGTAGTGAAGCCTGGCCAACATATAGTATTCTTTGGTCATCGTGGCGAAAAGACCCTTTTCCCATCCCGGATCTCTCACAAGTAAGATATCACTTTCATTCAAAGCCATTCGATTATAATCCAGATTGTCTTCATCGCAGGCTTTGAGAAGCTTATCCGGCATATTCCTGATGGTTTCACTATCCCACTGGATATGGACCAGCGGGTTGTCTCCCTTTTCGATATCCTCGATCTCTCCTTGCCATCCGCCGATATCGAACCCATAGTCCGGATCTTTCACCCCTTTTCGAACCCTTACGGTATATCCGACTTTGAAATTATAATTGATATTGATCACTTCATCTCTTCTGGGCTCTTCCCTTGGAGACGACTCTTTAAGTTGTTTCTGTTCCAGATTTTTTCCCTCTTTTTCTTTGATCTTTCTTTGCTTCTTTTCTCTTGATTTTCTGCCCATACCAAACCCTCTGACGGTTTTTGTTTGATGAGATTGTTTTTTTGCTGCTCGTTTTGAAGATAACAGACTCGGAAACTATGGGGCTGTCGGCAGAATCGCCTTCCCCCGGGAGGTGAAGGAGATCCCCTGGCTCGACTGTGTGCCTATCATGATGCTTTCCACAATGGGCGGATTGACGCTTTTGTCCGCCTTCCATTCCACGATGAAATTGGCCCCTGATCCGGCCTTGTCCTTTTCCGGAATAATATAGCGGACCGACTCCATAGGGTTTAAAAAGATCGGCTTTTCCAGGTATTTTTTTACCAGCTTTCCCTGGGTCTCATGATAATCGACAAGCGTGACCTCGATCGCATCTTTGGGATTGACATTCCTGATGCTCAAAGTCACCGTCAGCAAAAACGACAGTTCCCGGTCTCCGCTGTAGATGTGGGAATAGACCGGCACATAGATAGTCTGTCCCTTCGATAATCCGGTATCTTGTCCGGCCTGTAAAGGCAGGGGAAAAAGGAAAACGGAAGAGAAAAGAATCAGCAGAAGGGGAAAAAGAAAGATATTTTTCATGGGATTTTCTCCAGTTCATGGTTTATGTCAATGATTGAAATTGTCTTTAAGTCCTAAGTCCGTCTCCGTTTATTGCTTCGGCAGATACTTTACCCCCTGGATATCTTTGAAATCGGAATCCTGGGTCCAGAGGGTGGCTCGGTATTCCCTTGCGGTGGCAAGAATGATGCTGTCTGCCATGGGAAGATGATGGACAAGGCTCAATTTTGAAGCAGCGATGGCCAGTGAAGGCGTCAGATCGACGACCGTTCCTTTCTGCATCGCCCCGACTGCGAGCAGGGCTTCGTTTTCATCCGATTCCCGGAGAACGACCTTGAAGACCTCATAGATCGTGACCACAGGAACCAGCAGGGAAGCCGTATCTTTCAGCGGGGCATAGAATTGCCCGGCATTC
>JAABSZ010000177.1:0-8133 GCA_011390135.1 Desulfobacteraceae bacterium
GACTGAACATTAGAAAATTCATATGGACTGCTACCACGAACATATTCAGTTCCGGTCGTCAACTCAACCAACTCCGATTTCGTGGGAAGCCGCCATTCTCCTGCCGCGGAGCCATCTGATAAATTGCAATCTCCCGCGCCAAAAGCGGTCGATCCATCATAAAGAACGGTCGCCGCCGTATTCGCGTCGTCCCAGGTTGCGGTATCAATCCATTTTTTCAATCCGATGCATCCGGCATTTTGCAGCCACACCAGCCCCGAATTCATATCTGTAACCGTACCATTTCCATTGTCACACCAACGCCCGAGTGCAGAAAGCGTTCCGGAGCATTCAACGCCATTGTAGCTTCCCGTCACCCCAAAAACTTCCACGTCGCTTCTGATGTTGGCCGACGTCAGATCCGCATCCACGGCATCCAGCGTGGTGGCGCCGTAATAGCCCGCAGCAACGGTTTTACTGGCGTCCGACAGCGTCTGCGTCGGCATCGTGCCCGTCACCTGAACCCCGTTGACATACGCCACCTTCCCCGACAAAACATCGCCCGCACCAGCCGGATTCGTTGCCTCCGCCGTATCCACCACCTCGTTCTTGCCAGGTACGCCGAAGATCGTGCTGGTCCCCTTGATGTTGGCCGACGTTAGATCCGCATCTACGGCGGAAAGATCAAAGGTATTGTAGTAACCGGCCGACTGGCTGACGGTGGTATTCACCGGCGTCTGTGCGGCAAGCGTACCGACTCTCGGCCCCCAGTTGGCCGGATCAGTGCTGAAAAAGGTGACACTGTCCAGCACCTTGTCGGCTGTCACATCACAGGCATTAAATTCCGCCTTGATTTCATCATAGATCTCTTTGAGGGTCTTCCCCGTATCCCCGGGGCCTGCCACCGGCTCCTGAAAGGTCACTGAAATCGACGCTTCCGTTCCGCTCAGAAGATATTCGTAAAGCCCCTGGAGGGTATACATGCCGCTGCCAGCCGACGGCAGGGTCCCGGGGGAATCGATGCTGCCGGCCATGGCCGCCAATGGAAAAAGGGATGCAAGAACGAACCAAGACGCTGTTCTGCCATAGCGCATGAATGACCTCCTGTATGTTGAAAAGTCTATATCGGAAGGGCATATCTACAAACAACTTGGGGGAGATCCCAAAAACAATCCCCAAAAGGCCATTTTGCAACCCAATACACTGGCCTCAACAACTCCCGGATATGCCTATGCTTGTTTTAAAGGTCTTCAAGCCATTCATTACTGGTATTTTTGAAACAGCGCATCCTTCAGATCGACCAGCGACTGGACACCCTCAGGCGTTTGGCCATAGCAGACAAAATTGTAAAAGGATTGATAATTTTCAGTTCCGTTGATTGTGATGGTCATACCCATATCCCCCGGAGGGCAGGCATACTCCCGGTAAGCATATTGGAAATCACTGCTTCGGAACAGATTGTAATCTCGAACGATCTGCGCAACGGCATTGAAATCAGAGGGATCGATCTCCTTTGACCATTGGCTGATAATCTCGTCAGACTGGGCAGTGGCATAGTCAATTGTATCGGATTGAAATGTAATGGTTGTCGAAATCGGATCGGGAACGACCGCCCCTTTATCCAGAAAAGTCACTTCATTAATGCCTACAGGATCCTGCTGATAATTCTGGACAAGTTCATATATCTGATCCACCAGCACCTGGACACCATCAGGCGTTTGGTCATAGCAGATAAAATTGTAAGACGATCTATAACTTTCAGTTCCATTGATTGTGATGGTCATACCCAAATTCCCCGGGGGGCAGTTATACTCCCATTGACCATATTGAAAATCACGGCTTCGGAACAGATTGTAATCTCGAATGATCTGCGCAACAGCATCGAAATGAGAGGGATCGATCTCCTTTGACCATTGGTTGATAATCTTGTCGGACTGCGCAGTGGCATATTCAATTCTATCGGATCGCAATATAATGGTTGTCGAAATCGGATTGGGAACGACTGCCCCTTCATCCAGAAAAGTCACCTCACTAATGCTTACAGGATCCTGCTGATATTTCTGGACCAGTTCATCTTCCAGATCAACCAGTGCCTGAACACCATCAGGCAGTCCAGAATAGCAGGTATTGCCTGCTATATCAAATGAGTTAGAATTTTCTCTCCCACTTATCGTTACAGTCATCCCATACATACCGTCACAAGGTTGCTGCCCTTCACCAAGTTGGACATCACCCCTTTGGAAGAGATTGTAATCCTGAATGATATTCTCAATCGAATCAAAATCAGAGGATTCGATATCTTTTGACCATCGATGAATGACACTGCCGGACTGTGAGCTTACATATTCAATAGAGCCTGGTGTTATTGCGAGGGTTGTCGAAATCGGATTGAGAACGGTTCCTCCTTTATCAAAAAAAGTAACTTTGTTGACACTTATAGCCTCCGGCTGATACTTTTCGACCAATTCCTCTTTTCGATCGATCAATACCCGAACGCCGTCCGGCCATTGGTCATCATAGCAAGCATTGCCCGAGATATCAAAGGAGTGAGCACTGCCCGATCCATTTATCGTGACGGTCATCCCATCCCAACCGACACAGGGTTCCTGCCCTTCACCAGGTTCAACATCACCCCTTTGGAAGAGATTGTAATCCTGAATGATCTTCTCAATTGAATCAAAATCAGAGGACTCGATCTCTTGCGACCATCGATCAATAACCTTTCCAGACTGATAGGATACATGTTCGATCGCACCGGATGTCATGATGACGGTCGTCGTGACCGGTTCAGGAACGACTGCTCCTTTATCAAGAAAAGTCACTCCATCAATGGTCATCACCTCTGGGTCGGGATCATCGGAATCATCATCGCATCCCAGAAGAAGACAAGCCCCAAGCATCAACATGAACGCAAAATAATTTACTTTCATTTCAATCCCCCCATCCATTAAAATAAAAAAAACCTCGCCCATTACCTATCACTACGGGCCTATACTGACTACCTCATTCCATCTCGAAGGAGGAAGGTATAGACATCAGCGTCCCCCATCAAGGCATTCATCGACGGTTTGATCGTAATTTCAAAGTCTCAATCACTACTCCTGATATCCTGATACTCTTTTGCCAGAATCGGGATAAGGGACTTATTTTTATAATAACAAAAACATTATTCGAAATAGCCCAAAACATCCGCATGAATTCGGGATCTGATATCTCCATTTTCCAAAACAGCGTCAGGAGTATGTTCTTGCGGGGGACATAAGACAACCTTACGAATCCTTGTCATCCTGCACAGAGAATCGTTTTTTAAATTTACTTAGATATATCCTATTCAGTATCTTGAGGGTTTTGTCAAGTGGAAAATGCGAGTGAAGAAGCCTTGTGGTCAAGATTTATTCTGCACAAGATGTACTGGCCCTGAAAATTCGCCGGATTGGATGCCGTGGAATTCCATTTATCCGATGATTCCAATCACCGCAACCAAAGCAGCAAGAAACAGAATCGCAGCCAGAGCAACAGACAGCACATGGGGCCCGCCAACCCCGTAAAGCAGATCATCGGCCGCACCGATCCACCGCAGCCACCAGGGATTATACTGCGGAAATACCGAAACCGAAGGCTCGATGACCTTTGCCGCGCGCCGGCCGCTCTCCACTGCGCCTTCGATGCTCCATACGTCGGCTTCGGTCTCCGTATGGGCCCCGGCAAGGACCAGGTTGGGAACCGGCGTGGCCTGTGTTGGACGATACGGCTTTGTCTGGGTCGAGTTGACCCATTTGAACTGGTAGGTCTTGATCCCCTCGGGCGAGAACTCCCATTCATGCCAGATCTCCAGCCGAAATATCTCAAAGGACTCTAACCCCCGGCCCCCGTTCGCCTCCCGGATGAGCCGGTCCAGCGCCTCGCAGGAGAAGATCTGCGCCTTGACCTCCTCGATGAATTCCTCTCTTGTGCAGTAGATCAACTGCTTTCCGTAGATGCGCCCCGGAGCGGTATCCACGCACGCGGTCACAGTCCAGAGCGACTTGATCCCCTCCCCCAGATCCACATCCGAATCCCAGACCTCCTCTTCGGGAAAGAGGGTCAGGTTGTATTCGGAATCGCCGATGATCACCGCCATCCGTTTGCGGGGCCATCGGATCTTCTCTGAAAATGCGAGCCGGAACGAGACCTGTGTGTGGGGGCCGTCCTGAACAAGGGGTTCGAACAGGCAGAGTTGATCCATTTGGGCAAGAGTCGGGGTTCTTTTGAGAATCTCTGCGGCCGCGAAGGGATTGACAGCAAGAACATAGTAATCGGCTTGAACCGTCTCTTCCGATCCCAAGTGCGCACTGGTGATCTTTCGGCCGTCATAATCGAGCTGGTGCAGAGAGTGCTCCCAGTAGAACCGAACCCCGCTTTTCTGAAGATGGTCCACCCATTTCTCGAACCAGTATTCGTTGCTGGGCCCCCGAAGCAGCAGCCAGTTGTCCCCCTTGCCCTGCTGCCATGCGGGCCCCTCCGCGTCGGCCTTGTGGTAGTGGGGCGGTTTTGTGATCAGAAGCTTTCGGAAGAAATCGCCCATGGTGTGCAGGGAGGCATTGGTCCAGTCCGAGCCGATCCAGGGGCCGAAGGTGGCTCTCCAGGTCAGCCATGCGGGCCGGCTCAGAACCGGCTTGTAAGCCTCGGCCGCATTCAGCTTTGCATACACTTCGATGCTTCGCTGGTGTGCGGTCCAGGTCTTTATCATCAGCCAGCCCCACCGGATGCTGTCGAGCCCCTGCATACGGAGCATCGAGGGGGCCGATGAAAGGGGCGTGGTTCCGACGAACCGGGCATCGCCCTGATCCGGTGCCACGCCGAAGTCGATGGGCCGGGAGAGGGATCTTTCATACAGGCTTTCCGAATCATCGAAAGGGATCTCCTTCATGATGTCGAAAGCATTATGGTACCAGGGGCCGAACCCGTGCCATGAGTATTCCGAAGGCATGTTCCCCTTGTCCTGCAGGCGCGCACTACGAAAGAAGCCGCCCGGGTCCTGGTTGGTTTCGTAGACCGATACCGCATATCCGAGGCGGGCAAACTCATGGGCCGCTGCCAGTCCTGATATCCCGCCGCCAAACACGGCCACCGATCGCTCTTTCCCCTTCTCCATTTCTCCTCCTGTTTTGGTTCCTCACTGTCGATGGTCTTTGAGCCCCTCACTCATTTTCAGGGCTTTACATAAGTATACCTCTCTTCCTGCAATTGAACAAGTACAACAATTCCCGCGGGAACGATCTCGCACACCTCCGGCACTTCTGAAGGATCGATTCCCTTTTTGGACAAGGTGTTACTGAAGATCAGAAACTTCACCCCCTTTTGGGAAAGTTTTTCCACCTTTTCGCGATAATCACCGGCTTCGGCTTTGCGGAAAAAACCCGAGCTGATGTATGGAGGCGATCTCTTCCCTATAAATCGAGCCGGACTTTCTCCAGTGCCACTTTGACCCCCTGAAATTCGATTTCGATTCGATCCAGCAGGTCGGATTGATCTGTCGATCCGGCCTTGGCTATGTCTTCGGCCTTCTGGCAGAGAACGGCAAGCTCGGTGGCCCCGAAACTTTTAGCGTTGGATTTGAGAGTATGTACGGTTCGGCGCAGTTCCTCACCTTTGCCCTCTTCCATCTCGGCCCGGGCCTGTTCTATGAGCTTGCCCCCATCGATCAGGAACTTATCGATCAGCACCGGCAGCATGGTCCCGGCCTTTTTGCCGAGCATCTCATTGAGGCGTTTGAACGCGGCCGGATCAAGGAGGATATCGGGCTGCGGCATCGCGGGATCAGAAGACGGGAACGGAGGATCGGAAGACGGGAACGGGGCCTCGACCGGCTGTCCGGGATCATCCGGGGCCGGAGTTTTGGGTTTGCATTCCAGCAGGGCACGGGTCAGTCTTTCCACTGTAAAGGGCTTGCTGATGTAGTCATCCATGCCGGCGGCAAGACACATCTCCCGATCCCCCTGAAGCGCGTTGGCGGTCATCGCGATAATCCGGGGCTGCCTTTTCGGGGGAATTGTGCCGCGAATCTTTTTGGTGGCGTCGAGGCCGTCCATTTCCGGCATCTGAATGTCCATCAGCACCGCATCATAGGGCTGGCGGCCCAGGGCTTCCACCGCCTCCAGGCCGTTTCCAGCGATGTCGGCCCTGTAACCCAGTTGCTCCAGGGTGAGCAGGGCCAACTGCAGATTGATGGAATTATCCTCTGCAATCAGAATCCGCAGCGGATGCCGTTTCCCCATGTCCGGATCATATTCCGAATCGGGATTGTCGAGATCCGCATCTTCCGGAAGCCGAACCTCGAGGGGGGGCCGCTCTGGGGATGCCGGGCCCGGCAGGATCATCTCGGTTTGGGCTCCGCGGATGGAAAAAGAGAAGGTCGTGCCCCGATTTTCAACGCTCTCCACCGTAATCTGGCCGCGCATCATCTCCACGATCCGCTTTGAAATGGCCAGCCCCAGGCCCGTGCCCTCGAACTTGCGGGATGTGGAGGAATCGACCTGGGAAAAGGATTTGAAGAGCCGGTCCATTTGATCTTCGGGAATACCGATTCCCGTATCCCTGACTTTGAAATGAAACTCGAAAAGCTCGGAAGAGCCGTTATCCTCCGGTTCCCGCGGAACCGGTGAAGCGGCTACGGAGACCGCCACTTCCCCCGCACTGGTAAACTTGACCGCATTGTCCAGGAGGTTGAGCAGAACCTGACGCAGGCGGGTTTCATCCCCGATGATGGCCCGGGGAAGATCCGTTTCCACGGTGCAGGCAATCTCCAGGCCTTTTTCAGCGGCCTTGGCAGCCACCTGATCCAGGGCTGATTCCAGGCATTCCCGGAGGTTGAAGGGTTCATTTTTCAGATCGAACTGACCCGCCTCGATCTTTGAAAAATCGAGGATGTCGTTGATGATCTCCAGCAGAGAATCCCCGCTCCGTCGAATATCTTCGGCATACCTCCGCTGATGGGCTGTAAGCGCTGTATCCAAAAGAAGGCTGGTCATGCCGATGATGCCGTTCATGGGGGTGCGGATCTCATGGCTCATGGTGGCCAGAAAGCGGCTTTTGGCGTGATCGGCCGCCTCGGCCGCTTCCTTGGCCTGCTCCAGGTCCTCCTCCATCTTTTTCCGCTCGGTGGTGTCACGAATGGTTTCGATGGCCCCGGCAGGGTTTCCCTGGGAGTCTTCCAGGGCACACGCGGTGGCCGAGAGATAGCGGCCCCCGCCCCGCAGGTGGGAAACATAGGTATCGACGAAAAGAATGCCGCCGTCCCGTTTGACGGAAGAATAATTCTTCCGGAACTCTTCATCGGGCATGTTGACCAGGTCGATCAGGATCATTCTCCGTTCTCCGTAAAAGGGAATGGCATATTCATAATCTCCCTTTCCCAGCATCTCTTCTGCGGCGATCCCTGTCATTTGTTCCATCGCGCGGTTCCATGCCGCGACCCGCCCCTCCTTATCTATCACCAGGGTGGGGTCCGGCAGGAAATCGATGATATCGTTGAGGCGCCGCTCCGAAGCGTACAGGGACGATTCCATCTGCCGACTGATCCACATGGTCAGCAGGAAGGTCAGCAGCAGCGTGGACAGAGCGATGTAGATCGTGGCCTGGCGGATCGTTCGAAGGGGGGTCTGGAATTCCTCGATATAGCTTGAGGAGGCCACGATCCAGTCGAGTTCCGGAATGTAGTCGAAGATAACCAGCTTTTCCCTTGGCGCTGTCTCCCCCGGATTTTTCCAGGGATAGATGATCCGGCCTGACTTGCGTTGGCATATTTCCCGAATGAAAGCACGGCCATTCGCGTCCGTCGAATCGATAACATTTTGCCCCTGGAGTACGGGATGGATCACGATCTCACCGCTGCTCCGGATCACATAGGGATAGCCCGTGGCGCCGAAGCGGAGAGAAAGGATGCGATCCTGAAAATCCCCGACATTGATAAGAAAATCGAATTCATCCCTGTAAGAGGTTGCGGAGATGATCCAGTCCCAGGGCTGAAAATAGGTCATGTAAAGCGCCTTTTCCCTGGGGGATGTCTCTCCCGGATTTTTCCAGTCGTATTCGAGATATCCTTCTTTTTCGGCCATCTGCCTGTAGATGAAGTCATGACCGGTCACGGTGACGCCCACCAGGCCGGCGCTGGGA
>JAABSZ010000178.1:0-8129 GCA_011390135.1 Desulfobacteraceae bacterium
CGCCGCAAAAGGGGAAAGGGGGGCAGGGGTTAAATCTTTCCGCCTGCCTTCTCCCACTCCTCGATGGCCGTTCCCTCTTCCACCTCCTCCCATCCGGACCACATGGCTTTGACATGTGCGGAAAGGGAATGTCCGGTGGTGGTCATATAGATATGGACAATTAGAAAGGAGAGGATCAGAAAGGCCAGTGCAAAGTGGATCAGCGCAATGGCACTCAGGCTGAAAAGGCCCTCCAGCCCCCATCCGCCCCAACTGTTATAGGTGTAATAGAGCAGTCCCGTGCCCATCTGGACCGGCAGCAGGATCGCGGATAGCCCCAGATAGGTTAGCCGCTGCAGGGGGTTGTGCTTTGCCTCCTTTGCCTTCTGCACCGGGTGAGGCTTGCCCTGAAAGATGTCGACCGCGTAGTATTTGGCCACGGCAAAGAGCTTTCTGGTGGTGGGAATGTACTGACGCCACTCGCCGGTGGTCAGCAGCCAGAAGACGATGAAGATGTAGAGCACCAGCCAGGCGATGCCGGTAAAGTTGTGGATCTCCACGGCCGCCTCGAACCCGAAGAGGGTGTAGGTTCCGTGGACTTCGAATCCTGTCAGGAGCAGCAGAAAGATCAGCAGCGCCTGGGCCCAGTGCCAGAACCGCTCGAATTTCGAATAGAGATAGATTTTGACCATTGGGTTTTCGGACATGATGTTTTCCTCCTTGATATCTTATTTACGGCCCGATCTGCCGTTTTTCCTGAAGAATGTACGCCCCAGCCCGTGGAGAAGGACGCCGCCCAACGAAAGCAGCACAATGGCCCATCCGGCCATCTCCACAGGATCATTGCTGTCTCTGCCCGGCATGTAGAATCCGGCAAGGCCGGCCATCCGTCCGTCTCTGCTGTGGCATGCCTCGCAGTTGAGAGCTTCCTCCTTGGGCGCGACCATGTGGGTGGTGGGGAAGACATAGGTCGTCTCCACAAAGTCGAACTCGCCGCTGAAGGGCAGCTCCGTATAGGCCATTCCCGTCTCCAGGGCAAGCTTCCAGTCGTAATTGGCCCAGAACGCGCCGCTCTCCTTTTTTCCGAAGAGTTTCGGAATCAAAATGGTCTTGTTCACCTTGTCATAGGGCTGTTTTCCCCGATGCACCTTGAAAGGGGTGATCCGGGAATCGGAATCATCCCGGCTACCTTCGGGCCAGCTCACCCGGACCACGCCGGAAGGGTCGATCTTGTCTATGGCCGTCAGTGTGTTGATCGAGCCGTTGAACCAGAAGTATTCCGGAACCACGTTCTTGTCCCATCTGAACTCGCCCTTCTTGCTGTCGTAGGTATGTTTTCCAAAGGGGCCGTCCACCGCATACGGCTTTCCGTTCTTCTTCTCTCCGGCCTTGGACCAGTCCCACCACATCTTGGTCGGCTCGACCCGTGCAAAGGTCGGGATGTGGCAGCTCTGACACCCGACTTTATCGGTATGGTCGTTGATCTTTGCCTCTTTGTGAGGGGTCGCGCTGTGGCAGGACTCGCACCGGATCTTGGGGATCAGGTCATCTTCGATCAGGCTTTTTCGATGTGTGACCGCAGGGGTCGAATAGATCCGTCCCGCGATCTGATGGCGGGTGGTGGTATGGCACCGGACGCAGTCAAAGTTCTGTCCGTCGGTTCCCATGTGGACATCGAGCTTCTTGTCCGGCTTGAAAAGAGATGAATCCATATCCCCGTGCTTCACGCCGTCTCCGCCGCCGCCGGAGAAGTGGCAGGTGCCGCAGTTCTTCCGGGTCGGTCTCGCAACGCTCTGTGCCACCTTGTTCCAGTCCGGGGGGGTGTAGGTCTTTCCGTTCCCCTTGAAGAGGGTCGGCTCGCTAACCACACTGCCGGCTTTGGTGGGGAACTTCTTATAAGTTCCGGTCTGCTCGTGGCAGACGAGGCAGTCGACCTTGTCCTGCTGGGTGAAGTCGAAGTTCTTGTCTTTCCAGCCGTATCCCGCGTGGCACGAGGTGCATCTCGGCTCGTTGCTGTGGATGCTTATGCAGAAGTTGTTGACCGACAATCCGCCCTTGCCGGTGATCCCCTTTTCCGAATATGGGTCGAGCCATGTCCAGTGGATGGTCTCGTGGAACTGGGATGCGGCATCATTGTGGCAGGTCAGACATGCCCGGGTGACCTCGGGGCCCGAATTGAATTCCTTCTGCAGGGTTTCGAACCGGGAATGATCCGCGGTGATCCAGGAAGTCTTATCCTGGGTGGCCTGACGGGCCAAGATTCTTCCCGGCGCATCTGCCTGCATCTCTTCCTCCTGGGCCCATCCCGGGGCCGAAAACAGCAGCATGAGTGCGAGTGAGACGCATCCCACATGAGAGAGGAAAGGGATTAACACTTTTCTCGATCCGACTTTTTTCACTCTTACCTCCTTATCCCATAGATATATCAATGTATTTTCGTTGCATAACGAATGGGCAATCGCTATCCCTCCGCTGTTCGGGACGAAAGAGAGACTCTTCGCAACTTCTAAGCAATTTTCATGCCGGAACATGTGTGTATCTACAAGGTAATAATATCTTGTCATGATTCTATTGAAGAATGCTCCGATGATCAAGAAGAATTTTGCAGATCATCCTGCAAAGCAGCCCATTTTTCCCTTCAGTTGAATTTTTCAGATCCTTTTTCCCTTGCGAAACCAGGAGGTAAAGGCTATATTAACACCTGCTAACTTAACAGTTTACATATTGCGGAGCCTTCATGAATATATCGGATCATTGGAAGACCATCTTCAATACCCTGCAGGACGCGATTCTGGTGGTGGACCCCCGGGGGGAGATCGTAGCGGTCAATCCGGCCGCGGAGAAGACCACGGGCTATGCCCGGGAGGAGTTGATCGGTCAGTCCTGCCGGATACTCAACTGCGACGGCTGCAAGATCATCGGCAGAGGAAGCTGTGAGGAGTGGTGCGGCCTCTTCCGGCGCAAGGAGATGAAAGGCAAGAAATGTACCATCACGAACAAGGCGCAGCGGCGGGTCAACATCATCAAAAACGCGACGGTCTTAAAAGATGAAAAAGGGGAGATCATCGGCGCGGTGGAGACCCTGACCGACATCTCCGAGATGGTCCGGCAGCAGCAGGAGATTCTGGCTCTCCGGAAGACCTTTCACCTGGATGCGCCCTCCCACGGCATTCTGGGGGAATCCCCGCCGATCCTGAAGATGCTGGAGCTGATCGATCATGTTGCCAGAACCGATGCGCCGGTGATGATCCAGGGGCCCAGCGGAACCGGAAAAGAACTCGTGGCCTTTGCAGTTCATGAGAGCAGCCTGCGCCAGGGAAAACCTTTTATCCGGGTCAACTGCTCGGCATTGAATGAAAATCTTCTCGAGAGCGAACTCTTCGGCCATGTGAAAGGGGCATACACGGGCGCGGAGAAGACACGCTTCGGCCGGTTTGAAGAGGCCCACGGCGGAACGATTCTGCTGGACGAGATCGGGGAAATCCCGCCCACCATGCAGGTGAAGCTGCTGCGGGTCCTGGAGCAGAAGGAGGTGGAGCGGGTGGGGGATCACCGCCCCATCCCCGTGGATGTCCGGATCATTACCGCCACCAACCGGGATCTGGAGAAGCTGGTAGCAGATGGCGGCTTCCGGGAGGATCTCTTCTTCCGGATCAATGTCTTTCCAATCCACTGCCCCTCTCTTTTCGAAAGAAAGGAGGATATCCCGATTCTGGCCCACCATTTCCTTCAGATCAACACCATGAAGAGCGGGAAGAATGTCTCCGGCATCACACCGGCCGCGATGGAGCGGCTGCAGAATTATGAGTGGCCCGGCAATGTCCGGGAGCTGCGGAATGCCATGGAATATGCCCTGGTGCTCTGCTCGGACAGGCCCGTGGAAGTGGAGCATCTGCCGCCGCGGATTCTGGCCCGGAGCTGCGAATGCCTGGGGCCGGAGAAATCAGAACCGAAATCAACCGATAAAAATCAGCAGCGGCAGCTTCTGATCAAGACTTTGAAGGAGACGGGCGGGAATCGCTCCGAGGCCGCAAGAAGGCTTGGGGTGAGCCGGGTCACGCTCTGGAAGCGGATCAAGAAGATGGGGATCGACATCGAGACCGAAGTAGTGGGATAGCCGAGCGGGCCTTCGCTGCATTCCGGATCAAAGGACTACTCCGGACGCTCTTCTTTGAAGCTTTTCACAGGCTCCGGAACCAGCCCCACTGCCGATTTCAGCTCTGCCCTGAAGCTGCCGACAATGACCTTGCTCTTGATGAGCACCGGAATCCGGCGGTGATCCGCGGTCAGCCAGACCTGAATTTTCGCGTCATCGCTCTTCTCGAAGACGCCGCCGATATGCTGGATCTCCGGCTCGACCAGAAAGGTGTCGTAGGTCTTGCCGTTCACCTCGATCCGCTCCTGCCGGACAAATTCGACCTTCCCCATTACCACATCCTTTCCGTCGGTAACGGGCCGCTGCAGATCGAGGCCCGTAGCCGGGGCCACGGTCCGGGCGAAGTAGAATGCCGAAAGAGGGTCGAAAGTGCCGGGCAGCAGCTCAACAGGGGGCTTGGGCTTGTTGAAGTTGGTATATTGGGCAAGCTTCTTCTCCCAGTCGAACTGCACCAGAATATCCCGGTGGGTCTTGCCCTCCCGCTGCTTCTTTTTGTAGAGGAGTGAACGGGTCACATCCGTATCCACGAACGCGTCGACCCTGTCCCGCACCTTGTAGAAGACATCCACAAAGGATGTGGTCTCTGCCGTCATTTGGAAATGGTAGGCACGGACATCCCCTACGGTCTCTGCCGGAAGCACCTGTAAGGTTGCCTCTCCGGCTTTGACGAATTCCCACTTCAGATCGAACTTGAGCTTTTCCCCCGGCTGAAACGGGAGCTGCCGAGGATCTCCATGGGCAGTAGCTCCGGAAAAGGGCATTGCGGACATCACCATCCAGAGAATCGCTGTCATGAGAAAAATTCCGGCAAAAAGCGCCGGGCGCGGTAGTCGATATGCTGTTGCCGTTGAATGAAATCGTTTCATTTTTCCATAGTAACGCATGGTTGGCCCATGATCAAGACAATCAGGGAATGCAGCGGTTAAGGAAGCGGTTTCATTCGATCTTTTTTTTGTTTCCAAAGCCGGACATTTATGATAGAAACCATTTCTTTGTACGAAAGCCTTTGGATTGGGAGGGAAACCAGCAGGCATGCGCCAGCAGCAGACAGAGATTCTCTGGAATCAGCCAGCGACCCCCGGCTACTTTCGGATGGGGATCACCGGGGAGGGATATGAAGCGGCAAAGCCGGGACAGTTCGTTACCCTGCGCTTTCCAGACGACAAGGGGCCCCTGCTGCGCCGTCCCTTTTCCATTCACCGGCGCCTCCGGGGAAAAGAGGTCTCCGCAGATTCGGAAGGGGCCGATACGCTTTACCGGGTTCACGGGATCGAGCTGCTCTACCGGGTGGTAGGCCCCTTCACCCGCCGCCTTTCAGAGCAGCGGGCCGGCGCGGTTCTGGACCTGCTGGGGCCTCTGGGAAACTGGTTCGGACTCCCGGAAGGGGCCGATCGGATCTTTCTCGCGGCCGGCGGCATCGGCATCGCCCCGCTCTTCTTCTACGGCCGTTATGCCCTGATGCATGGCCGCTCCCCGGACGATCTCACGCTCTTTGTCGGCGGAAGAACCGAGGCCGATCTCCTCTGCCTGGAAGAGTTTTCCGAGATGGGCATCGAAGTGATCCCGGCCACCGAGGACGGGGGCGCGGGTAGAAAGGGGCTGGTGACCGAACCGCTGGAAGAGCGGATCGAGACGGACAGACCCGATCTCATCTGCGCGTGCGGCCCGATTCCAATGCTCCGGGCCGTTTCAAACCTCGCCCGAAACGCAAAGATCCCCTGCCGGGTCTCGGTGGAGACGATCATGGCCTGCGGCATCGGCGCATGCCTCGGATGTGCCGTGGAGACCGATTCCAAAGTCGATGCCTATGCCCATGTCTGCAAGGACGGTCCCGTCTTTGACGGAACAGATTTGAAGATTATGAATCCATGAATCAAAATTTAAGATTGACTTGTTCCGATTCCCGTGCTAAATGCGTCAACTTTAGTGGGGAAAGATGTTCTTCTCCTTCGAGAGGGTGTTCTTTTTCATGAATCGCGAGACCTCACAATTTCTCAGGGAGATGGCCTACTATAGCAGCATCGGCCTTTCGGTCTCCCTCTCCATAGTCATCGGTCTTGCGCTGGGGGTCTATCTGGACAGGTATATTTTCGACACCACCCCCCGGTTCACCCTGATCTGTCTGTTTTTAGGGATCATCGCAGGTTTTCGAAATATCGGACTTGCCATCAAAAAGAGCAGGAAGCTGTGATGCATAGGAGGCAAAACGGCCATACACATAAAGAAGAGAGTCGATATGAAGAGAGTCAATACAAGGAAGACGGCTTGAAGATACAGCAGCGGCTTTTAAAATTCATCACCCGGGCCAACTGGGTGCTGCTCCTGGCCGCGGCCGCCATCAGCATCGCGATCGCGTCACCCGGCTTTGCCCGGGGGATCATCTTCGGGGGGCTGATCGTGACGGTCAATTTCCATCTGCTCTACCGGACTCTGAAGAAGTCCTTTGCGCCGCCCTATGTCGCGTCACACCATACGGTGCTTGCAAAGTATTACCTCCGCTTCATCGTTAGCGGATTCATTATATTCGTTCTGATCTCCAAGGGCTATGTGAACCCCATAGGCCTTTTTATCGGACTTTCGGTAGTGATCGTCAGCATCATGCTCGCGACGCTTCTGGAATGCAAAAACCTATTTTTCAAGGAGGCGATTTAAGGTGGAACATCCCTATCTCTTTTTCGTCAAGGTGTTCGAGGCCATCGGACTGGGCCATTTTGCCCACACTTACCCCCATGTGGTCTATTCCTGGGTGGTGATGGCGTTTCTGATCATTGCAGGATTCATCGCGACTCGTAGCGTCACCCTGATTCCCTCTAAGTTTCAGAATTTCTTCGAGGTACTGATCTCCGGCATCGAGGAGTTCATGGTGGACGTGACCGGCGAGGAGGGCCGCTGGCTCTTTCCAATGGCCGCGACCGTCTTCATCTACATCTTCGTCTCCAACCTCGTGGGGCTGATCCCGGGCTTCTTTCCGCCCACCGCAAGCCTCAACACCACCCTGTCGTGTGCCCTGGTGGTGGTGGTCTTCACCCATATCCTGGGCGTCATGTACCACGGCCCCAAATACATCAAGCACTTCATGGGGCCGGTCTGGTGGATGATTCCCATCATCCTTCCCATCGAGGTGATCGGCCACCTGGCCCGGATTCTCTCCCTCTCCTTCCGGCTTTTCGGAAACATGATGGGGCATGAACTGGTGCTGGGGATTCTCTTTCTGCTGGCCGGGGCATTCTTCGCACCGCTGCCGATCATGACGCTGGGCATCTTTGTGGCACTGGTGCAGGCATTCGTCTTTTTTCTGCTCTCGATCATGTACTTCACCGGCGCGATGGAGCACGCGCACTGATACCCGAGAGCATGGTTCAAGCTTATTTTTGGCCTTATTGTTAATGGGATGACAATGGAAGAGGCCGCTTTACCATCATACTAACTCATTTAATGGAGGAAGAGGTTAAGAATGGAAGCACAAGCACTGCAGTTTTTCATCGCGAGCGTAACAGCAGCAGGTTTTGGAATCGCCATCGCAGCTTTCGGCTGCGGCATCGCCCAGGGTATCGGTCTTAAGTCAGCGGTGGAAGGTATCGCCCGCAACCCCGAGTCCTCTGGTAAGGTCACCGTGACCATGCTGATCGGTCTGGCCATGATCGAGTCGCTCTGTATCTATGCGCTCGTTGTCGCGCTGATCCTGATCTACGCCCATCCGCAGGCCGCTGCCATCGCAGGGCTCTTTACCGGAGGCGCGCAATAAAGCTTCCTGAAGTAAGTTTATAAAAAGTCGGGTCGGGGCCAAAAGACAGGTCCTGATCCGGCTTTTTTTTATTCATCTCCACTAACCGCCATTCGATTTCCCGATTCGATTCTCCGATTCGATTCCCTTGGTTTATCTCCCTAAAAAATCTACGGATCTCATAGCACCCTCTTTTCCTTTCGGTTTCCAAGTCGATGACTTTTCGACGTGAATATCTTTTTTTTTCCTTCAAACAGGGGTATGCTATAG